>JAYVAI010000111.1:0-4877 GCA_043751075.1 Cyclobacteriaceae bacterium
TTTGCAAAAGGAAGCTCCGAACAAACCTGTGCTTACCAGAAGAGAAAAAGAAGTGCTTGCCCTGATTGCCGATGGGCTGACCAACCATGCCATTGCCGACAAACTCTTTGTGAGCACCACCACGGTGGATAGTCATCGCAAAAACCTGATGACAAAATTTGAAGTGAACAATACGGCCCTGTTGATACGGTTGGCTGCGCAGCATCAATTTATTTGAGGAGGTAGGTCTTCCTATCGCCACCATATTCCTATAAGGAAACAAAACCTAAAAGATCTCGCATTCTTAAAACAGGGATAGCAAAAACTGCAGTACTCCTAAGCGGGAAATCATCTAAATTCTGTTTCTTTGAATAATCTAAAAGCTAACTTCTCCGCAGAAAATAGATAGATGAATGATTCAACAATTACAATACAATTACAACATGGAGCAATTCTCTAACAGCTGTTAGAGAATTGGATAGTAAATAGTACGTAGAGATAGATGAATGAATCAATGAATGAATCAACAATTACAATACAATTTACAACATGGGGCAATTCTCTAACAGCTGTTAGAGAATTGGAAACCCGGAATTAAATGGATGATACACTATGGCCAAAACCAAGATGATTGACAAAGCTGCCTACAATGCCTTGCTCAAAGATGTGAGGCGGGTAATACAAAAAGCCAGAGTGAAGGCTGTATCCTTATTGAACAATGAGCAGGTACAACTCAACTTCAATATCGGCAAATGTATAGTGGAGCGGCAACAAGTGGCCGAGTGGGGCAAAGGTGTAGTGGAAAAATTGTCAAACGATTTGCAAAAAGAATTGGGAAGTGCCGAGGGCTTCTCCACTCAGAACTTGTGGTTTATGAGACAGTTTTACTTAGAGTATAAGGATAGTAAAGATTTGCTGAGTTGCGCATCAGCCGTTCCATGGGGCCAGAATATTATTGTGATAAGTAAAATTAAAAAAAAGGAAGAGCGCAAATACTATTTACAGGCCACGGCACAATTCGGCTGGAGCAGAAATGTGCTTTTAAACCAAGTGAAAGCAAACGCATTTAAGCGTCACAAAAAATTACCTAAGCAGCACAATTTCAAAAAAGCATTGCCCTCGCATTTGCATGAGCAAGCAGAAGAAATGCTGAAGAGCCAATATAATTTTGCGTTCCTCGGCTTTACCAAACCCATTCGAGAGCGCCAATTGGAAAACCGACTTATTGAAAAACTGAAACATTTTATTCTTGAATTGGGCTATGGTTTCAGTTTTGTGGGCAACCAATACCGGATTGCATTGAACAAGAAGGAATATTTTATCGACCTCTTGTTCTTTCACAGAGGTCTGCGGTGTTTGGTTGCCATTGATTTAAAGATTGGAAGATTGGAGCCCGAGTTTACAGGTAAAATGAATTTTTATTTGAACCTGCTCGATGACCGGTTTCGAATGAAGGATGAAAACCCATCCATAGGAATAATTCTTTGTGCCGAAAAAACCTCGGTAAAAGTGGAGTATGCTTTAAAGGGAATTGATAAGCCAATTGCGGTGGCCGAATACCAATTAAAAAGTTCTGTTCCAAAGGCATTGCAACGCCAACTTCCATCGGCCAAAGAATTGACGGATATAATAAAGGAAGAATTTAAAAAAATGAAATAAGGTTTTTTCGCTGTCGTCCACCGCATTATAAAACAAATATTGGCCAACTTTTCTTTGAGCGTACCTACCCTGGACTCGCACCGCAAAAAAAACTGATGACAAAATTCAATGCTAACAATACTGCCACTTGATACGGATGGCAGCGCAGTTTCAATTTATTTGAAGAAAAGAAACATTTAAATTTTGTATTGGACTCCTGATGTCATCAATCATTTCAAAACATATTTTTAGCTCTTAAAAGTTTTTAGAGGCTCTAAAACTTCAATAAAATCCTGGAACAATTCTATTTCCACTAGTCACCGATGACACAATAGGCATTGAATCCGGCCTTCAAATTTGGAGTCTGTGCAAAGGAAGCTAAAAAAGTTATTAGCTGAACCACTATCAAAAAGGAGAATCTGTGCATGACGAATACGAATATTTCAAAACTACCTATTTTCTTAGAATCCAAAACGATAATATTGTGTTGCTTAAAATATTTGCCTTGCCCTCAAACCATACCATATCCAGCAAACCTCTCACGCTCACTGAACTCCGTATAATCGTTCAGGGCCATTCCACGATAGCCTTGTCGGAAGAGGCACGCATAAAAATTATCCGCTGCCGCAATTATCTCGATCAAAAACTTGCTGCTTCCACACAACCCATCTATGGAATAAACACGGGTTTTGGTTCGCTTTATAATAAACACATACCCAAAGATCAAGTAGAACAACTGCAGGAAAATCTGGTGATGTCGCACGCATGCGGCACGGGTGCCGAAGTGCCGGGCGATGTTGTATTGCTCATGCTGTTTTTAAAAGTGCAATCCCTTTCGTATGGCTACTCGGGCGTGCAGGCTGAAACCGTTGAGCGATTGATCGAAATGTTCAACCAGCGTGTGTTGCCACGGGTGTTTGAAATGGGGTCGCTTGGTGCATCGGGTGATCTGGCTCCTCTGGCGCATCTTTCACTTCCACTCATTGGCATGGGCGAAGTGCATTATCTCGGAAAAATTTATTCCGGCCAGGAAATAGTAACACTGCTTGGTTGGCAACGCATTCATTTCAAAGCCAAGGAAGGGCTCGCACTTTTGAACGGCACACAATTTATGAGCGCATACGGTGTGTGGTGCATCCTTCACGCCCATCGAATTTTAAAATTGGCCAACCTGATCGGGGCGCTTTCGCTGGATGCCTTTGATGGCCGCATCGAACCGTTTGATGAATTGGTGCACGCCATTCGCCCACAGGCAGGGCAAATAAAAGTGGCGAAAGAAATAAAAAAATTTTTGGAGGGAAGCACCCTCATCGCGCAAGCCAAGCAACATGTTCAAGATCCCTACTCGTTCCGGTGCATTCCACAAGTGCACGGAGCCAGTGACGATGCCATCAACTATATCACCTCCATCATGATCACCGAAGTGAACAGCGTGAGCGACAACCCGAATATTTTTCCGGAAGAAGATAAAATTATTTCAGCTGGCAATTTTCATGGGCAGCCATTGGCATTAGTGTTGGATTTTTTGGCCATCGCCTTGGCCGAGTTGGGAAGTATTTCTGAGCGCAGAACCTATCAACTCATTTCGGGCGCGCGCGATCTGCCCAATTACTTAGTGGCCAACCCGGGTATCAACTCGGGCTTGATGATACCTCAATACACAGCCGCATCTATTGTGAGCCAGAACAAACAACTTTGTACTCCGGCTTCGGTAGATTCCATCGTGTCGAGCAACGGGCAGGAAGACCACGTGAGCATGGGCGCCAATGCAGCAACCAAAGCGTATAGCATTGTCAACAACGTGTATTCCATATTGGCTATTGAATTGATCACCGCTGCGCAGGCGTTGCATTTCAGGCGGCCATTAAAAACTTCGCCTTTGTTAGAAAAATTCACAGATACTTTCCGTCAAAGAGTTCCGTTTATAGAAACTGACCGGGTGTTGCACAATGATATTATGAACGCTGAGCTATTTTTGAAAATTGTTGAAATAGAAGAAGTCAGAATTTAGAAGTTAGTAGGGATTTGAGTTTGAACTTAGAAGCAGTGAAACAACTTTCCGTAATTTTTGTATTCGTTGGCTTTGTTGGCTTGCTTCAAACACATGCACAATACACAAGCCGGCTGGGGCGCTTTCGGGTGGACGAAAAAAAAGGCTGCGCCCCATTCACAGTTACCATCACCGATGCAAACCTGATCACCACGGGCGAGTGCACCGCTGGCAAGCCCTGCCTGATGAGTGCCGGGAACAATACGCCACAACAACAGAATCAATTTACCATCACCTATCCGCAGGCCGGCACGTTTACCTTATCGGTATTGTATCAAAGCATTGGTGCCGATGACATAACCATCACCGTGGATGCCAACATTCAACCGGAGTTTGAAGTCTATACCTGTGCCGGGCTGCAAACTTCCATCAAGATCACCGATAAAAATTATGATCAGTATTTTATTGATTTCAACAATGACGGAACCAACGAAGTGGCCATGCCCAACAACAACAATCAAACTGCTTCTCAGAACTATGGCGTGGCCGCAAATTTTACCATCAAAGTAAAAGGGAGAGATATTAATTCGGCAGACAATTGCACAGCCAAAACATTTTCGTTTACATCGCTGGCCACATTGCCCGTGCCGCGCATCGCAACCCTCACTGCTATTGATGCCACTCAATTAAAATTAGATTTCACACCGCAAACCAACATACAATACAAATTGGAGATTGCTGTGAACAATGCAACCACCTTTCAGCAGTTTCAAACCTTGTATGGGGTCAATACGCTTACTATTCCAAACCTAAATGTGGATAACAATTTTTATTGCTTCCGGTTGAGCAGTTTTGATCCTTGCGCCAATGTAAATACGTATTCCTTTCCGGTGTGCAGCCAGAATGTTGACCTCACTTTTCAAAGTGGTGTGAATCAACTTGCGTGGGCAACCTCTGCTGCCAGTGTGACTTCAACCGAAATACAACGGGGCGGCACATCCTATACAATCATTCCCGGTTCGCCCTCGTCATTCAACGATGTGGATGTGGTTTGCAAAACCAAGTATTGCTATCGTGTGGTGAACTTATACGCCAGCGGCACTAAAAGCACTTCGCTCGAAAAATGTGGCGAAGCATTCAGCACCACCAATCCATCACCTGTCAACAATACATCATCGGTGGTATCGGCAGAGGGCGTTGCACTTACGTGGAAGCAAGACCCATTATTTAAGTCTTCGGGTTACACTGTGCTGCAATCGCAAAACAACGG
>JAYVAI010000112.1:0-13422 GCA_043751075.1 Cyclobacteriaceae bacterium
CAATACATTCTTCATATTTGTGTTATTAAATTTAGAGCGCAAAAGTAGGACTTTTATCCCTTTCAAAACCTATACTTGGATGATTAATGAACGCTTTACAGGATTCTTTTTATACCCGGAAAAATGTTGCTCAAATTGCCCGCCAATTGCTGGGAAAAAAATTGATGACCAATGTGCAAGGCAAAAAATCGGGAGGAGTGATTGTGGAGACCGAAGCCTATTCATTTTGCGAGCGCGGTTGCCATGCCTACAATAATAAGATCACCAACCGAAATAAAACAATGTTTGAAGAAGGTGGCATTGCCTATGTATATCTTTGCTACGGCATCCACCATTTGTTCAACGTGGTAACGAATTTGAAAGGCAAGGCCGATGCGGTATTGGTGCGTGCCCTTGAACCTTGCGAAGGGGAGGAGTGGATGCTTGCAAGGATGAAAGCAAAGTCGGTGAGGCGGATAACTTCGGGCCCCGGTAAACTGACGAAAGCATTGGGCATTGACCGGGTTTTCGATGGTAAATATCTTAGCGGTGCCGAAATTTGGATTGAAGATGGAATGAAAATTTCTAATGGCCGCATCGCGTCTTCACCACGGGTTGGCATTGATTATGCAGGCGAAGATGCGTTGCTGCCTTGGCGGTTTTATATTAAGGACAATGAGTGGGTAAGTAGATAATTGTCAAACGTTAATCTCGAATTTGAATATAGGAGATAAAAGAAGTCGGAAT
Organism: Cyclobacteriaceae bacterium; assembly: GCA_043751075.1. Lineage (GTDB taxonomy): Bacteria > Bacteroidota > Bacteroidia > Cytophagales > Cyclobacteriaceae > ELB16-189. The sequence goes on from JAYVAI010000112.1 coordinate 727, forward strand.
TTAGAAGTCAGAAGTCAGAATTTAGATTTGAATTTGAACTTGTACTTGAATTTGTGCTTGAATTTTGAATATCCGCATGCGTCTAATTTTTCTTCTAAGCGTAATAAGCACACTGTCATTCGCACAAAGCGTTGATCCCTTTGCTAAAGTCAATTCGCCCTTGGACGAACAAAATCCAGTACTGAGCCCGGATGGTGAAACTTTATATTTCAGCGTGGCCAATCATCCACAAAACGCGGGAGGCAAAAAAGATCCCGGTGATATATGGATGTCGTCAAAAGAAGCATATGGCTGGTCGGCTCCCGTTCATGGAGGCAGTCTATTGAACAATGCGGCATTCAATGGCGTGGCAGGAATTAGCAAAGACGGAAAATTGCTTTACCTCCTCAGTCATTATCGTGCCGATGGAAGCAGCCCCGTTACGCAAGGCATTTCCATTTCGCGCAAGACAAGCACGGGGTGGTCGGCACCGCGCAATATTTCTATCCCATATTTTCTCAATCGCGCCACGGTGCTTGGTGGTTTTTGGTTGGAGGATCAATCGGTTATTGTTTTTTCGGCAGAGGCGCACAACACTAGGGGTGCCGAAGACATCTATGTGTCGTTCAATCAGGAAGGAAAATGGACCGAGTTGCTCAATCTTGGAAATGTAGTCAACACGCCCTTTCAGGAGATGAGTCCCTCGCTTAGCGCGGATGGAACCAAACTATATTTCTCGTCCAATGGAAGAAAAGATGGGCAGGGCAGTTTTGATATATATGTTTCAAACCGGCTGGACGCATCATGGACACAGTGGTCGGAGCCCATGAACATGGGGCCGCGCATCAATTCCGAAGACCGGGAACTATACTACAAAGATTTTGCGCGGTTTGGTTTTTCATTATTCACATCCACCCATAGCAGCGATGGCTATGGCGATGTTCGGATCCTTACAGATAGTCTGATCGCAAAGCCTGTCGAAGAAATTAAAATTCAGCCAGTGGAGGAAACACCGCCTGCGATCGAAGACAAATCAATAAAAATTTCAGGGCGTGTCACCAATTCAAAATCCGGTGAGGGCATCGCGGCCCGCTTGGTTTTTCGTTCCGATTCTGCAACCAGTGCTTTGGCCAGCAATGACGGAAGCTATTCGTTGGGGTTGCAGCGGGCAAAGGCATATACCATTGAAGTAGGGGCAACCGGCTTTGTGAACCTTTCCGAAAAATTGGACATCCAGTCCATCGACCCGGGCAATTTGGAAATGAACTTCAAGCTCCAGCCCATAGAGGTGGGGGCGGTGGTCAATTTAAAAAATGTGTTGTTTGAGTTGGGCATGGTTACACTTCTCCAGGAATCCTACCCGGAGCTTAACGGTGTTGTGGAATTCTTAAAGCAAAACCCAAAAGTTGAAATTGTATTGGAAGGCCACACCGACAATCGTGGCGACATGAAAAAGAACCTTGCGCTTTCGCAGCACCGGGTGGACGCCATCAAATCGTATCTGGTTTCCCAAGGCATTTCTTCTAGGCGCATAAAGGGCAAAGGCTTTGGCGGCACAAGGCCCATAGCCACCAACAATTCCGAAGAAGCGCGCGTGCTAAACCGCAGGGTAGAGTTCAGGATTTTGAAGGATTGAATATGGGCACCTTAAAAACAAAGGCAACAATAAAAATTTTGGCAGAACCCGCTTAGTTACCAATAGTCCTTCTGCAAAGCGGTAGTAAATTGTTCGGTTACTTATAATCCGGGCACCTATGGGTGTACTTTGCCCATGTTGATGTTCTTCACCAACATGCATACTGAATAATAGAAGTACAATTCCTCTATCTGTCATCGCGGCCTTTGAGCCGCGATCTCCCCATTTTACGTGCGCCTAACGGGATACCGGGTCAAAGCCTGCCTGCTCGTAGCCGCTTCGGCAAAGGCAGGCCCGGTATGACACTTCGATCCAATTGCGACATGGGCGGGTTTACTTCTTGCCCATGTTGGTGTTCTTCACCAACATGCATAACTGAATAGTAGATTCAAAACCTTGCTTCCTATATATTCTAATTAATTCTTAAATTTAAGTTTACATTATGAAACTGAAATGAATATGCTTTCCGAATTAGGTCCTATCCTGCTTGATATCCGTAGCCTGGGCGGCTTTACCGATGATGAGTTCTATCAATTCTGTTTAGACAATCCTGATTTGAAATTTGAACGGGACGCTCAAAAAAACATTATTATCATGGCTAACACGGGTGGCAAGACGGGCAACTACAATGCAGAACTGCTTGTTGAGTTGGTGCTTTGGAACAGAATTAAAAATGAAGGTATATCCTTCGATTCATCCACGGCTTTCAAATTAACCAACGGTGCCGTGCGGTCGCCCGATGCGGCTTGGGTAAAAATGGAACGCTGGAAAGCGTTGAGCGATAAAGAGCGAGAACAATTCCCTCCCCTTTGTCCTGATTTTTTGATTGAAATTAAATCACCTTCCGATACGTTGGCCGTTCAGCAAGCTAAAATGGATGAATGGGTTTCCAATGGATGCAGATTGGGTTGGCTTATAAACCCTGAAGAGGAATTGACTTATGTTTATTCAAATGAAAAAATTGAAACCATCCCTTTTAAAGAAAGCCTATCAGGAAAGGAAGTAGCCAAGGGATTTGAGATAAAGCTTGCGACAATCTTTATCTAACACAATTACTTTTGGATTTTGGAGTACTTACCCACAAAAAGTTGAAACCCTTACATAGCCCAAAGCATTTCAAAACCAAATCCGGTTGCATCTTTTAATTGACTTTTGCTGGTTGTTGTAATTCATTCTCACTTAGTTAGCCTTCCATCAACTTTTCAAGTTATTTCAAGGTGGATAGAAATAACCCGTTTCATCCCTTGCTTGGCCATAAAATATTCTTCAACTGGATTAAAATAAATTTGAAATTGTGCATCCACAATGTAGATTTGTACGATTCCGTAAAAAAGCGGTAACCTAAACGCGTCACGATGAAGAAACGATTATCTGATTACGTTAAGCTCTTTGCTCTTGCATTGTTCTCCCTCACTCTTAGTGTCAAGTCATACTCACAGGAACTCTCTACCGACCCCGCCATAATAAAGGCTGGCGAGGCATTGTTCAATGGCAATTGCAAATCCTGCCATCGGGTGAAACAGAAATTGGTTGGGCCTGCATTGGCCGGGGTGGAAACCCGTGTTCCCAGCTTGGACTGGATAAAGTCGTGGGTGCGCAACCCCGCAAAAATGATCGCCAGTGGCGATGCTTACGCCATCAAAATATATACTGAGTATAACAAAAGCTCGATGACGGCTTTTACCAATTATACCGATGATCAAATAATCAGCATCATATCGTATGTGAAGGTAGAGGCTGAAAAGCCAGATGCACCACCGCCCGGCTCAACAACTACGGCTGCTGGAGGTGGAGGTGTTCCCAGTGCCTACATGAATGTGATCCTCATTGGCATGGTTGTAATCCTCGTCTTGTTACTTGTCATTCTTGGCCTCATAATAAGTGCCCTTAAAAAGTTTCTTGGCCAACGGGAGCTGAGTGACGATGACAAAGAGATCGTAAACTCGCCTTATAACCTCGGCTCTATGGTGCGGAGCACAGGCTTTGTTTTCTTGGTTATCTTTTTAGTGGCCGCATTAGTTTTCAAAACTACTATTGACGGCTTGTACTCCATCGGCATTCAGCAGAACTACCAGCCCAAACAGCCCATTGCGTTTTCACATAAGATACATGCAGGCCAATATGAAATTGACTGTAAATATTGTCATACGGGTGCGCTCAAAGGAAAGCAGGCCAACATCCCATCACCCAATATATGTATGAACTGCCACACCCAAATCCGCACCGGCACAAACACGGGGGAAGGGGAGATAGCAAAAATTTATTCCGCCATCGGTTATGATGTCACTACCAGCACCTACACCGGCAAGCAAAAGCCAATAGAGTGGGTGCGCATCCACAACCTGCCAGATTTCGCTTACTTCAATCACTCGCAGCACGTAAACGTGGGCGGCATAGAATGCCAGACTTGCCATGGCCCTATTCAGGAGATGGATGTGGTGAAGCAGTTTTCACTCCTTACCATGGGCTGGTGCATTGATTGCCATCGCAAAACAGACGTGAACACCAAAGGCAATGCCTACTACGACAAGTTGTTGGAGTTGCACAACGGCAAAAAAGCAATGAAGGTGGAAGACATTGGCGGATTAGAATGTTCCAAGTGCCACTATTAAAATTTAATTTGACCTCTATTGGATTTTGAATCTATGAGCAATACTAAAAAGACTTACTGGAAAGGAATACCACAACTAAAAAACGACCCGGCATTTATTAAGAATGCCGATAAGGAGTTTGTGGATTTGTCGGGGCAGGAAGACCCCGGCCACTCGCGCAGGGACTTTTTGAAGATGATGGGCTTCAGTGTAGCAGCCGCTTCGTTGGCAGCGTGTGAAGCCCCCATCCGTAAAGCAATTCCTTATATAAACAAACCGATGGATGCCGATGCGGGCATTCCTAATTATTATGCGTCCACCTATACAAACGGTGGCGACTATTGCAGCATTGTGGTAAAAGTAATGGACGGACGCCCCATTAAAGTAGAAGGCAACAGTCTGTCTAAAGTTACGATGGGCGGAACGAGTGCTCAAGTGCAAGCATCCGTACTTTCTCTATACGATAATTATAGATTGAGAGGACCCAAAACTCCAACCACGGAGGAAAACAAGTATGCAGATTGGGCAGTAGTTGACAAAGAAATAATTGCTAAGCTAAATGAGATCGCTGGCAAGGGCGGGCAGATAAGGATTGTGAGCAACACCATCTTAAGCCCAAGCACGAAAGCATCGGTAGATAAATTCAAAGCCAAATATCCAACCACCAAAGTTGTTCAATACGATCCGGTTTCCAATTATGGAATCGTAAAAGCAAACCAGGAATCGTTGGGTGCGGCCATCATCCCTTCGTATGATTTCAGCAAAGCAAAAATAATTGTCAGCATCGCAGCCGATTTTCTCGGCACCTGGATTTCACCCATTGAGTTCACCAAACAATTTGCCATCAACCGCACCATCAACGAAGAAGTGCGTGACATGTCGCGCCTGTTTTCATTTGAGTCAAACCTTTCCCTTACGGGAGCCAATGCCGACTACCGCTCCATGATCAAAGCTTCACAAGAAGGTGCTGTAGTCACGCAGCTTTACAATATCCTTTCGGGCAAAGGTGGCAAAAGTGACATTGCACATCTTAACAAAGCAGCCGAAGACTTGAAAGCAAATCAGGGAGCAGCGTTGGTTGTTTCAGGATCGAATGATAAAAATATTCAGATTGTAGTAAACGCGATCAACAACTTGTTGGGAAGCTACGGCACCACCATCTTACCAAACGCACCGGTCAATTTCCGCCAGGGAAATGATGAAGAAATGAATGCGTTCATCGCAGAAGCAAATTCAGGAAAAGTAGATGGTGTTATTTTCTATAACTGCAATCCGGTGTATGATCATCCTAAAGGTGAAACATTGGAAGGAGCATTAAAAAAGATTTCACTATCGGTTTCTACGTCCACCACTCCTGACGAGACGGCTTCATCATCTAAGTACATGGCACCCGATCATCACTACCTGGAATCGTGGAGCGATGCAGAACCTAAAGCAAACTCGTTCAGCCTTTCGCAGCCAGCCATCACGCAACTATTTAAAACCCGTCAGGCTCCAGAGAGTTTCTTGGTGTGGGCTGGGGAGAGCAACACAGAATATTTCAGCTTTGTAAAAGAATATTGGAGAAACCGGTTCTTTGCTTCACAAAACGCCATTACCGATTTTCAAACCTTCTGGGACAAATGCCTCTATGAAGGGGTTTATGAAATTGCCAACAACGCACCGGCTCTTTCCTTTACAGGGAATGTAGATTCAGCCCTGTCTGCAATTTCATCCGCAAAATCAAGTGGAGAATTTGAATTGGTTATTTATGAAAGCTATGGAGTAGGCAACGGCTCGCAAGCCAACAACCCGCTGCTACAGGAGTTTCCTGACCCGATCACCAAATCAACGTGGGATCATTACGTTACCATTTCGCAAAAAGATGCTACCGACAAAGGAATTGACAACGATGCGGAAGGAAGGACCCAAAAAGTAAACCTTACGGCAAATGGAAAAACAATTTCTGTGGCCGCATTGGTGCAGCCAGGCCAGGCACCCGGCACCCTCGGTGTGGCGCTCGGTTATGGAAGAACCAAAGTGGGCAAAGTAGGAGAGGGCATAGGTGCAAGTGCCTATCCATTGGTAAGCGCATCGGGCGAGAGTTTATCTTTTTCAATAATCAATGGGGTCACTTTCGAAAAGACCGATGAAGAATTCCAAATCGCGCAAACGCAAATACATCACACCTACATGGGCCGCCATAGTGTGATCCAGGAATCGGTGCTAAGTGAATTTAAGAAAGATGCAGGAGCCGGAAGGGAGAACCCGATGGTTACCAAGTGGGACGAAAAAGTTGACGCCAGTACATTAAGCCTTTGGAAAGGCCACGAATATAACAATCACCATTGGGGAATGGCCATAGACCTGAACACCTGCACAGGTTGTGGCTCATGTGTGGTGGCCTGCAATGTGGAGAACAACATAGCCATAGTAGGCAAACAGGAAGTGATAAACAGGCGCGAAATGCATTGGTTGCGTATCGACCGCTACTACAGCAGCGATGCACACCCGGAAAATTATAAAGAGGCTGAGATTGCTTCCTCCAATCCGGAAGTTGTTTTCCAACCTATGCTTTGCCAGCATTGCAACAATGCCCCTTGCGAAACGGTTTGTCCTGTGGCAGCAACCACACACAGTACCGAGGGCCTTAATCAAATGACCTATAACCGTTGCATTGGCACACGCTATTGCGCCAACAACTGTCCTTATAAAGTACGCAGGTTCAACTGGTTCAAGTATCACGACAACCAGCAATTCTATCAGTCGAACCCGGCCATGAACACAGACCTGGGCAGGATGGTACTCAATCCTGAAGTTACCGTTCGCTCACGAGGTGTAATGGAAAAATGTTCCTTCTGTGTGCAGCGCATTCAAGGTGCAAAACTGACCGCAAAAAGAGAACGCAGGCCGCTCGAAGATGGAGAAGTGGTGACCGCGTGCCAAGCGGCTTGTTCAAGTGGTGCCATTTTGTTTGGCGACATGAACAACACCGAAAGCAAAATCAGCAAGCTGTTGAAGATAGACCATTACAAAGAGGTATTGAAAGATGGCAAGCCTGAAAAAGTTTTCAATTACACCATTGACAAGAAAATCGGCAACCCACGGGCTTATCGTGTGCTGGAAGACATAGGTGTGAAACCAAATATTTTCTATCTTACTAAGATCAGAAACAAAGACAAAGCAACGGATAACGCATAAAGTTTATAAACAGAACCTGATACGCAACTAAAGTATGCAAGTAACTTCATCCATACGCGAAACTCTTATAACAGGCGGAAAGACTGTACGTGATGTATCGGAAGACATCAGCCGCCAGGTAGAAGGAAAACCTACCCGCTTGTGGTGGATTGCCTTCAGTATTTCGTTGGTACTTTTAATGTTTGGCGTCTATTGTCTTGTCACCGTGTTGTGGGAAGGCATCGGCATGTGGGGTTTGAACAAAACCGTAGGCTGGGCATGGGACATCACCAACTTCGTGTGGTGGGTGGGCATCGGTCACGCAGGCACGTTGATCTCTGCCATTCTTTTATTGTTCCGTCAAAAGTGGAGAATGTCCATCAACCGTGCTGCCGAGGCGATGACCATCTTCGCTGTAATTTGCGCAGCTACTTTCCCACTGGTGCACATGGGCCGTTTGTGGCTCGGCATGTATTGGGTACTTCCATTGCCAAATACCTGGGGCTCGCTTTGGGCCAACTTCAATTCACCACTGTTGTGGGATGTGTTCGCGATCACAACGTACTTCATCGTTTCGCTTGTGTTCTGGTACATGGGTTTGATCCCCGACTTTGCCGTGATCCGCGACCGAGCCACGCGCATGGGCAATAAAACCCGCGCCACCATTTATAATGCATTGAGTTTTGGATGGGATGGAGCTGCAAGAACCTGGATGCGCTATGAGTCAGTAGCGTTGATCCTTGCCGGATTATCTACTCCCCTTGTACTTTCCGTTCACACCATCGTGTCATTCGACTTCGCAACCTCCATCGTTCCCGGCTGGCACACTACCATCTTCCCGCCTTATTTTGTAGCCGGTGCTATCTTCTCTGGCTTCGCTATGGTGCTCACCCTGTTGATCGTTACACGCAAAGTGTTTCACCTGGAAGATTATATTACCATCTATCACATCGAGTTGATGAACATTGTAATCATCATCACGGGTTCTATTGTGGGTATCGCTTACATTACTGAATTCTTTGTGGCTTGGTATGGACAAGTGCCTGCCGAATATTATGCTTTCTATAACCGCGCAACCGGCCCTTACTGGTGGGCCTACTGGTCTATGATGACGTGTAATGTTATCTCACCACAACTCTTCTGGAGCAAGCGATTAAGAACCAACATTGTGGCCACGTTCGTATTGTCAATCATTGTGAACATTGGTATGTGGTTCGAGCGGTTTGTAATTATCGTTACCTCCATTCACCGCGACTACCTGCCTTCAAGCTGGTCAATGTTCTATCCCACCATGTATGATGTAGGCGAATACATTTTAACGTTTGGGTTTTTCTTCACCGCGTTCTTCCTGTTTGCAAAGTTCTTCCCGGTGATAAACATGGCCGAAGTGAAAAGTATTATTAAATCTACTTCCGAAAAGAAGCATTGATAAATTATGAGCAGCACAAGCGAAAAATTCTTAGTGGGCATATTTGATGATGAAGACATCTTGCTTCATGGCATTGAAGGTGTTCGCGACAAGGGGGTTACAATCCACGAGGTGTATTCTCCCTTTCCAGTTCACGGCATTGATGAAGCACTTGGCTATAAGCGTTCGCGTTTGCCAATAGCTGCTTTCCTTTTCGGGATGACGGGCACTGGCCTTGCTTTGCTTATGCAGATTTGGATGTTGGGCTTTGACTGGCCAATGATCATAGGTGGAAAAAACTTTGTTTCGCTTCCGCCATTTATTCCCGTAACTTTTGAATTGACAGTACTTCTTTCAGCACTCGGCATGGTTGGCACTTTCTTGATTGTGAGTGACATGAAGCCATACAAAACCCCTCGTTGCTTTGATCTCAGGAGCACCGATGATAAACATGTGATGGCGGTTGATCTTGCCTCCAACAAATTAAGCAAAGAAGAGATCAGCCGTATTTTGAAAGACAGTGGAGCATCGGAAGTAAACGAAAAGAACTTTTAATATGCAGCGTATGCGTTATATACTTTCTTTATTGATAATGATTTCGGCAACCGTGTTTTTGATCGGTTGTAAATCGGGTGGCGAAAATCAGGGCTTGGAATATGCTCCCAACATGTATCATTCGGTAGCCTACGAACCCCTGTCGCAAATTACCGACAAAGATGCGGGCAAGTGGGTAAACTCGCTTGACAACGGAAGAGGAGAATTTTATAACTCCAACCAATACAATCCATTCAATATGAACTTGCGCCTGCCTGCCCCCAACACGGTGAGGAGAAATGCGAAAGGATGGTTGCCTTATCGTGGGGCCAATGACACAACAGGGTTGCGGTTGGCTAGCAAGTTAGCAAACCCATTGGCATCAACACCCCCGCTTCTTGATCAAGGCAAGTTGTTGTTTGAAATAAATTGCAAGCATTGCCACGGGGCAAAAGGTGCCGGTGATGGAAAAGTAGCAGACAAATATCCAGGTGTTGCAAACCTTACGGGAGACGCCATAAAGGGGGTGACCGAAGGCCACATATTCCATGTGATCACCTATGGCAAGGGGCTGATGGGTGCGCATGGTTCGCAAGTGAGCGAGGAAGACCGTTGGAAAATTGTCAGGTACGTAAAGGAGTTACAGAAATAATTTATACTCATTAGATAATATCGAAATGGTAGCAGAAGAACAATACATTTTCAATGCGGAATCCAAAAAGAAGCTCATCATTCTGCTCATAGTCGGTTTGGTGCTTTTTGCCATTGGCGTTTTTATGGCCATGAATTCGGGCGGGCATGACGAACATGCAGCCTCCTTAAATGCGACCAACGAGTTGGTGGCAAGCATTGAACAAGAAAATATGGCGGCTGAAGAAGCGGGAGAAGCCGAGCATCACGGAAGCCCGATTTGGTTAAAAAGGATTTATACTTCGCTTTGGCACAACAATATTTTCTTTGCAGGATTGGGCATCATCGGTTTGTTCTTTGTGGCCATTCAATATGCTGCACAAGCAGGATGGTCGGCCCCGATCAAGCGCATCCCATTGGCAATGGGTCACTGGATTCCTATTTCAGGATTGCTGATGTTGGGATTGTGGTTTCTTGTAAAAGGCGATGTGTTCCATTGGACTGATCCACATCACAACTTATATGTAGAAGGAGAGCACTATGACAAAATCCTTGACGCGAAAAGTGCTTATTTCTTCTGGCCTCTTCCTGCTGGCGGTTTCCCAGCCTTTTACATTTTGCGCATGGTGGCATTCTTCGGCCTTTGGTATTGGTTCTTTACACTAATAAAAAAGAAAATGCTTGCCGAGGATATTGAAGGCGGCACATCCAATTGGTATGATGCCAGAAAATGGGCGGCTATATTTCTTGTGTTCTTTGGTTATAGTTCATCGGTGGCTGCCTGGGATTGGGTGATGAGCATTGACCCGCATTGGTTCAGCACCATGATGGGCTGGTATGTGTTTGCCAGTTGGTGGGTATCGGGTTTGGCTATGATCACACTTATTGTGGCAAGCCTTAAAGATGCCGGTTATCTCAAGATGGTGAATTCAAATCACTTGCATGACCTCGGCAAGTTTGTATTTGCATTCAGCATTTTCTGGACCTACATCTGGTTCAGCCAGTTCATGTTGATCTACTACGCCAACATCCCGGAGGAGACCGTCTATTTTATTCAGCGCATACAAAATGCACCGTACTCCTGGATATTTTATACCAATCTTATTCTAAACTTTGTACTTCCATTCTTGTTATTGATGACGAGAGATGCGAAGAGGCACATGTCTATGTTGAAAGTTGTTTGTCCTATCGTGTTGGTAGGGCACTGGTTGGATTTCTACAACATGATTACCCCAGGTGTAATGAAGTATGATGGTGGTATTGGGTTGTTGGAGATAGGGCTGGCAATGGTATTTCTGGCCGCGTTCCTTTTTGTTGCTTTCAATGCGCTGTCGAAGGCACCGTTGGTTGCCAGGAATCATCCGATGATGGCAGAAAGTTTGAATCATCACATTTAGTTGAAACACGAATAAAGAATTCTATATGATGAGTTTGATAATCAGTTTAGGTGTCGTTTTGGTCTTGGCCATAGTGTATATGGTTTTCAGGGTCAGCAACCTGGTGGGATTGGTGAAAGGGAAGGAAGAGAAATCAACTACATGGAACGACATCAATGCCTATTTGATGTTGTTGTTTATGGTGGGAGGCCTTGCATTGTTCTTCTGGTATTCGTTTGCCCACTTTGATAGTTATGAATTGCCCGTTGCTTCCGAGCATGGGGTGGTCACCGACAATTTGTTCTGGGTAACTATGTGGGTTACTGTTATTGCTTTTGTCATCATCTTCATCGCCATGTTTTGGTTCACGTTTGCCTACCGCCACAAAGAAGGCAGGAAGGTGGCATTTTTAATTGATGACCATAAGCTTGAAATTGTGTGGACGGTGATTCCGGCCATTGTGCTGGCCTTGTTGGTCTTTAGCGGATTAAAAGCATGGAATGACATTACCGAACCTGCCTCGAAAGATGCGGCAATGATAGAACTTGTGGCACAGCAATTCCTCTGGACGGCCCGCTATCCGGGAGTAAAAGACAGTCAATTGGGCCATCACAATTATAAAATGATTGATGCCTCCAATGAATTTGGTTTGGACTTAAGTGATAAGAATTCATTCGATGATTTCAAGTCGCTGGAACTGCACCTCCCGAAAGGGAAGGAAGTTCATTTGAAGATACGCGCCAAAGATGTGCTTCATTCTGTATTTCTTCCACACTTCCGTGTGAAGATGGATGCGGTTCCGGGTATGCACACCACCTTTAAATTTATCGCAACCAAATCCACTGCCGACATGCGGGAGGAAACGGGCAATCCGAACTTCAATTACGAAATGGCATGCACCGAGGTATGCGGACGCGGCCACTTCTCTATGAGGTTCCCCGTATTTGTTCACGATTCAGAAGAAGACTATAATAAATGGATGGCTTCGCAAGAGGCTTGGTTGAAGCAGAACCCCGAATATCTGCAACGGGTTCCGGCAGCGTTAAGAGAGGCAGCAATCATTAAATCCGGAATTTCTGCCAATAGCAAAGAAGCGATCGAGGCAACTCCGGTAACGGTAACATTAAACTAAGATTTTAGCAACATGGCAACAGTTGTACAAACACACACAGCAGAGGCACACGCACATACCGAACACGCGCATGAGGAGCACCATCATGGCAATTTCTTTACGAACTATATTTTTTGTGAAGACCATAAAGTAATCGCCAAGCAATTCCTGATCACGGGTATGGCATGGGCGCTTATCGGTGGTATCCTTTCCGTTTTGTTCCGTCTTCAATTAGGATTTCCGGAAGCTGACCTGGGTTGGCTCAGACCGAT
>JAYVAI010000113.1:0-4873 GCA_043751075.1 Cyclobacteriaceae bacterium
CCGTTCGATTGTTCATAGACAACCTTGCCATCTTTGGCCACCAACACATGGCTTCCTGGTGTGGCACCTATTTCGATTGCTTCGCGCACTACATTCTCAATTTTCGACAATGTTTTACTGTCAATGCCAACGGCTTCTGGCAACCCGTAAGATAGCCGGCCTGTGGTTTCGCTCGTTATGCCCTGCCCTTCTTTAAAATTGGAAACTGCGAATGGCAATTGGCCGTGGGCAGCCAATGCGCCAAAAATTATTTGTGCCGCTATTTTTGGAACTTCATTTTCATCGGTGTATCCGGCAAGCAGTGTGGGCAGCCCTTCCAGAAATTTCAGTTCCATCGGATTGCCAAAGTGCGCCACAATTGTCTCTTTGTTTTTTGCAATAGCTTGGATAACGGGTGCCACTTCTTTTATGATGGAAGAAGAGAACGGAAAAATCCCCACCACAATCACATCGGCATCAGCCAATTTCGTTTTCAACTGAACGGTGTCCTGTGGCAAGCGCACGGCCACGTGTTCGAACTGAGCATAGTTGGATAAGTATTGGGTAAACTCATTTTGCGATTCGCGGCCTACGCTTATCGAAACAAATTTTTTGTTTTCCAACCATTGCACCGGCACCGAATTGTTTTCGTTGGCAAGCAACGTAACCGAGGCTTCTGAAATCCTGTGCTTCAATAGTTTTGCCTGTGGCGAGTTTATCCGTGTCAAAAGGTTATCCAGTGACACCCGTTTCCGTGTGGCCAGGCCCGCATCATATTTTGCCGCCAGGATTTTCTTTACCGCTTCGTCCAATCTAGCCTTTAGCAGTTTGTTGGATTTTATTTCTTTCACAATCGCTCTTATCGAAGCAGGATTATTGTCAGGATTGATCAGCACATCATTTCCTACTTCAAGGGCCAATTTCTCAATATCGCCAGCTTGCTGTTTACCCAGGGTCTTTTGCAGGTTGGCAATATCCGTAAAGGTCAGCCCATTAAACCCTAGATCCTTTCTCAGTATTTCGGCAATGAAAAGTTGAGTTGGTGATTGGGGCTGAGGATTTGAATGTGGATACAGGTGCAGGTGTGAGGTGAGCAACCCTTGCAAGCCGGCACCGGCCAATTGCTTGTATGGATAAAGGCCAAGTGTATCGAGCGGTGGTATGGAAACGAAAAGCGATGAATCCATTTCGTTGATCTTTTGCAAACTGGCAGGATGCACCGCACAAGCCAGCACGCCTGCCTGCTGCAGCCCCCTCATAAAGGCCACCGCTTTTGAAGCAACCCGCTCTTTGGAATCACTAAAATATCGCATCATCTGCGGATACGGTTGTTTCAATAAATCAATGTCGGCATTGGGCGCAAAGTTTATGTGCATGCCCAACAGTTTCATTTCACGCGCTATCTCTATGCCCAGCATGTAAATCAATGTATCGTTGGCAACAGCCGCCAGTTGCATGGGCTTTTGAAATGTGATCATGCTATCCAAAGATTGCGCAAGGCCCCACTCGGCATGGATGCCAACCAATAGCGGTATCTTGGAATTGGATTGGAGTTTATTTGCCAATAGTGCGTGACTGCGAGGACCGCCCCGCGTTACCAGTATGCTGCCCGGCTGAAAGCGGCTGATCAGTGTGTTCAGTTTGTTCAATTCGTCAGGCGAAGAATAAGCCGACACTGAAATCATGAACAACTGACCGATTTTTTTTTGTGGCGTGAGCGTTTGAAAAACGCTGTCCACCCACCGGGTTTTAAGGTCTTGGGCCAAGCTGGCCAAAAAAAAGAAAGCAAGCGATAGTGTGATGAAAACTTTTTTACCCATCAGGCCGTTCGATTTTTGTAATTTTGCCCCTCGTAGGAATAGTAGGCAGTTGGCAGTCATCAGTAGGCAGGCTTGAATTTACTGTCACACTGTTTTCTGCTACTGCCTACTTTTAAAGTCGGGGAGATAAAGTCAGATAAAATTTAAATTGATTATCGCCCGCGAAGCTACGCGTCATTTATAAGAAAAGAAAAGCCATGAAGTTTTTATCTGTATTTACCAAAGCGCCCAAACACCAGCGGTTTAATTATTCACCGCGCTTCTACGATTCGCAAAAAGAAGAAATGCAGGAGCGGGAGAACCGCATCAAAATGGAATTGGCACGCGAGCTTGGCTCACAAAAAACAGCAGAGGCACCCGCTCATCTCACACGCATTGCAGGTTCTTTCAGGGCAGCCAGAAAGCTCAGCAGTCCGGAAAAAGCAACGGGCAATGCCGTGATGATCAGGCTTGCCGTACTCCTTTTCATTACCGTGTTGCTGATTGCCTACATCGAGTTTGGCCCACCTGCCCTCTATTCGCTAATCTTGTTTGCACCTTTTTATCTTTATTTGAGATTTAAAGGCAAGTAGCCCCTCACATCATTCTTCATGCCCGACATCATTAAACTTCTTCCGGATTCCATTGCCAACCAGATTGCTGCAGGCGAGGTAGTGCAACGCCCGGCTTCGGCTGTCAAAGAGCTGATCGAAAATTCGTTGGATGCCGGAGCCACTTCCATAAAATTGATTGTGAAAGAAGCGGGCAAGGTTCTCATTCAGGTGATTGACAACGGCACGGGCATGAGCCAAACCGATGCGCGCATGAGCTTGGAGCGCCATGCCACTTCTAAAATACGCACAGCCGATGACCTTTTTCGGTTGCGCACCATGGGCTTCCGTGGCGAAGCACTGGCTTCTATCGCTGCCATTTCGCAGTTGGAATTAAAAACGCGCCAGGCCCACGAAGACTTGGGCACGCAACTTTTGGTGGAAGGCTCGGAAATAAAAAGCCAAGGCCCCGTGGCCTGCGAAAAAGGTACGGCCATCAGCATACGGAATTTATTTTTCAATATCCCCGCAAGGAGAAATTTTTTGAAAGCGAACCCCGTGGAGATGCGGCACGTGATCGAAGAATTTCAACGCCTTGCACTGGCACATCCGCAGGTTGCCTTTGCTCTTTATCACAGCGATGATTTGGTGTATGACCTGCCTCCTTCAAAATTGAGCCAACGCATTGTGTCCCTTTTCGGAAAATCGTTTCAAGGCCAGTTGGCAGCCTGCCAGGAAGAAACCGCCCTGCTAAAAGTGACAGGGTATATAGGCAGGCCCGAAGCCGCCCGCAAAACCCGCGGAGAGCAATTTATTTTTGTGAACCAACGCTACATACGCAACAACTACCTGGGCCATGCCGTAACTTCTGCCTTTGAAGGACTGCTGACCGATAACAGTTTTCCGTTTTATGTGCTCTTTATTGAGATAGACCCCCGCCACATTGATGTGAATGTGCACCCCACCAAAACAGAAATCAAGTTTGATGATGAGCGTGCTGTGTATGCCGTAGTGAAGGCATCGGTGAAACTTGCCCTGGGCACCCATAATTTAGCACCC
Organism: Cyclobacteriaceae bacterium; assembly: GCA_043751075.1. Taxonomy (GTDB): domain Bacteria; phylum Bacteroidota; class Bacteroidia; order Cytophagales; family Cyclobacteriaceae; genus ELB16-189. Next base: position 3,389 of record JAYVAI010000113.1, read on the forward strand.
GCCATTGATTTTAAAGCGGACATAAATATTGTGAACAAGCTGAGCCAGAATATTACCAATGAGCAATACTTTAATGAGCAATTTTCAACTTCATTGAACCGGTCGAACCTTCAGAATTGGGAAAAAGTTTTTGAGGAAATCCCTTCCGGCTCCAAGCTCTTCCAAAAAACCGAACCGGCCAACACACTCCGCTTCGAAAGCGCGCTGAACAGACAGGAGGAAACTGAAAACGAAAAAGAGCCTGGCACTATTTTTCAATTTCAAAACAAATATATTGTGCGCACGGTAAAATCCGGTTTGATGATCATTGACCAGCAGGCCGCGCATGAGCGTGTGCTGTTTGAAAAATATTCGACCCGGCTGAAGGGCGGTGCGGGCAACAGCCAGCAGAGTTTGTTTCCTCAAACAATTGTGTTGAGCCCGGCCGATTTTGCATTGGTGATGGAGATTGAAAGTGAACTGGTTTCGTTGGGTTTTCGCTTTGAAGTGTTTGGAAAAAATGCGTTGCTGGTGCAGGGTGTGCCCGTAGGCTGCGGTGCCAACGAGAAAGAATTGTTTGAAGGGCTGGTGGAGCAGTTTAAGAAAAACCAATCGGAACTGGAGTTGCCCCTGAAAGATAACCTGGCGATGTCGCTGGCTAAGCGCACGTGCGTGAAAGCAGGACAAAAATTGGTGGTGGAAGAAATACAATCTATTGTAGAGGGGTTGTTTGCCTGCTCGAAGCCAAACTTTTCGCCCGATGGGCATCCAACATTTTTTACCTTTGAAACGTCTAAGATAGAAAGTTACTTTACCCGCTAAATTTGTTGCATGTTCAATGTTACCCCGCTTGTCAGGAATCTGATCATTATCAATGTTGTGGTTTTCCTTGCACAAAACCTGCTCAGCAACATTCACCTGACCGAGTACTTATCGCTTTGGAGTGTCCATTCAACAAATTTTAAACCTTACCAATTTTTCACGTATATGTTTGCGCATGGTGGCTTCGGTCATATCTTTTTTAATATGCTGGCACTGGCCTCCTTTGCACCTGTACTTGAAAATTATTGGGGCGATAAAAAATTCCTGATATTTTATTTGGCAACAGGCATTGGTGCGGGAGTGATCTATGCAGTGGTCAATCTGTTGATAGGCACAGCAGACGGTGGGGGCATTATGTTGGGGGCTTCGGGTGCTATCTATGGAATATTGATGGCCTTTGGATTGGTTTTCCCTAATATGGAAATCATGTTGCTTTTTCCTCCCGTGCCCATCAAAGCCAAGTATATGGTTTTTATTATGGGCTTTATCACCTACGCATTGGATCAAAGCGGCACGGTGGCGCACCTGGCCCATTTTGGAGGTGCTTTAGTGGCGTTTATTATTATTTCAATATGGCGCAGCAAGGACAACAACCGCAGGTAGTAACTTTTTGTTAGAGAATTCTGTTAACTTCAAGATCGCATTAATCAGTAAAACTGTGTTAGAAGAATTTAAAAACGCATT
>JAYVAI010000114.1:0-13359 GCA_043751075.1 Cyclobacteriaceae bacterium
AACTTGTTTCTGACTTATTCAAGGTCAAAATCAACTCCTACTAACTCCTATATTTTCTGACTTCTGGATTCTGACTTCCAAGTTCAAACTCAAATACTATTGGTTGAGCAGTTCTTCTTTAAAAGACCCGCTGATGGGAATTACAACCGCGTATTGCCTGCGAGCTAATAATGATCACATCGGGTTTGTAAACCAAAGAACGGAGCAATTCCAATCCCGTAAGCTCAAGCATTTCAATATCCAGAAAAAGTAAATCAACCTGATGTGTGGCCAGCCATTTCAATGCTTCGGTAGAGGCAGTGAAGGAGGCATTGATATGGAGCAAGCCAGTTTTTTCGGCCATGCCCTCAATCATCTTCATGGAAATGACATCATCTTCTACTATGGCGCAACTCAGCATGCTCAAAGGTAAAATTTCTGATGAAGATACGACCTTGTTTTAATGGATATCTACATGCCTGTGCTAAACGGAATTGAGGCCATCGCCCAACTAAGAAAGTTCAATAGCAAGATACCGGTGGTTTGCTTTCTAAATTCTTATGATCAGGTCTTTGAAAAATCCTTATCTTATAAATGGAGCGTTTGAACGAGCAATGAATAGGATTGGTCTAATATCTAAAGTGTACCCAGCAAAATAAATAAAATTTGCTGTTGGCGGTTAAAGATCAATTGCATTTGTTGCTGGCATCAAACAATGGGGTAATCCTGTTTCAGGTTGGTCGTTCAAAAGTAAGCCTTCGAAGTTGCCGGGAATGAAAGCCACCTAAAAAATCACTATATTGTTGCCCTTAAAATTAAATTTGACTCGATGAATTTTCAAGTGAGAAGCATAAAACGGCACGGCATTAATTCTGCCGCAAAACAGGCCTTCCTTGTTTTATTAATAATGATCGTGGCACCCTCCATAGCCTTTCCACAAGGTGACCTTACCGCAAAAAAAGCAAAGGTCGAAGAGTACCTTCAATTGGCCGAGAAAAACAAACAGGCTGGGGATATAAAGGAAGCTACACGCTTTATTAACGAGGCGGCCACATTAGTTTGGGAAGATAAAAATTATACCGATGCCATCACCTATTTTAATCAGTCTATCGAACTCAACAAGCAAATCAACAACGAGAGCGGCATTTCCAAAATACAAAGCAACCTGGGCATGATCTATGCCGACATGGGGCAATACGAAAATTCGTTGGATCACTTTAGTCAATCCCTTGTGTATCGCGAAAAGTCAGGTACCAAATCAGAGGTAATCTCATGCCGCATTAATATTGCCGTGGTGCTCAATAATTTAAAGAAGCATACCGAAGCAGCGAAGAACTTAGAAGCGGCCCTTGAACTTGCTACTGAGATGAACGACATCAACCAAATGAAAGCCTGCTATGGCATGCTTGCCGAAACGTACGAAAAGGCAGGCAACCAGGAGCGCACCCAGCATTATTTCAATCTTTACCGCACCTTCCATGAAATGATACAGAAGTCAACTGTATCAGCAGCCAAAAAAGAAACAGAGCAGGCCCAAGTTAAAGCGTTGCGAACCGACCTTGAAAAAAAACAAAAGGAAATTGAATTGCTAAAAACCTACACCGAATTGCGCAAGACAGAAGAGGAACTGAGCGAAGTGAGCAAAGAGGCTCGCTCGTTGATAGAAAGCAACACTAAACAAGAACTCGCCATCAGTTTGCTGGAGCGGGAAGCTGAACTTGACTCACTTAAAATAAAAGAGGTGGAAGACAGGGCAAGCCGCCAAAGGCTGATCATTGCCATTATTGTGATATTGCTGTTGGCAGGTTTGTTCTTCGCGCTACAGTTGTTCAGAAACCTGAGCTATAAGCGAAAGGTAAATGCACAATTGGCCCAACAATACGAAGAAATAAAAGCCCTCAACGACCGTGCAACCAAAACCACTTAATTCAAACACAAACACAAAACTTACTAACTCAACCTTTACCATACCATTAAATTTCTCTATCTAATTTTTCTAAGTTTTGCCTCGATCGCTCTTCTTGGGCAAACCCAGCCCGAGCACAAAAAGAAAACGTATGTGGACAGCCTGGGCCGCTACTATCAGCAGGCAACCATGCCGGTTTATATTTTGATTGCCAACTCCCCCGATGGAGCCACTGCACAATTACTTCCCTCGGCAAAAAAAGAAGTTTTCTTGGAAGGCCATGGACCGCATGCCTTAAAGCATGAGAACCACGTCACCAATCAGGACGATGAATTTATAATTTTTGCCGATGGTTTGGCTCCTGTTACGTCTTCTTCGTTCCTTAATGCACCTGCCTACTCGTCAAGCAAACAATTCTATGGGCCAGGCCTCAAGGTTACCCTTCGCACCAAAGACGAAATGTCGGGTGTGGAAGCTGTCTTTCATTCTGTGAACGGAAAAGCGTTTGAAAATTACAAGCAGGTTCAGTTCGGCAAAGAAGGTTCTTACAGTTATACCTACTATTCGGTTGACAACACAGGCAATGCCGAAAAAATAAACACCCGCAATTTTGTGCTCGACCTCACGCCACCGTCTTCCTTTCACAACATCGTTGGCATTTCAGATCAAAGCGTGATCTCCATAAGTTCCAAAATTTACCTTACTATTTCCGATAGCCTTTCGGGCGTGGGCAATACGTTTTATAAATTCGATAAGGAAACATTCCGCCCTTATGCGGGCGGCAACATTGCCTTTCAATACATGGCCGATGGAAACCATGAACTCACCTATTATTCAGTGGACCATGTTACCAATAAAGAAACCGAGAAGTCGGTTATGTTTTATCTCGACAAAACCGCACCCATCATGTCTGCCGATGTGCTTGGCGATAAATTTATAGTGGGAGAAAAAGTCTATTTCTCTGGCCGCACCAAGTTGAAGCTCACATCGGTGGACAATAAGAGTGGCATTAAAGAAACCATGTACTCTATTAATGATGGCCCTTTCGGAATATACTCCGAACCTTTTTATTTACCGGGCAAGTCGGGCTTTCATACCGTAAAATTTTATGCGGTTGACAATACCAACAACACCGTGAATGATGATTTTAACCATTCGGTGGGTGTGGTATATGTTGATCTTACGGGGCCCGCTATTTCCCACGCCTTTGTGGGCCCTACCTTTGTAAAAGCCGACACGGTTTATGTAAACCCCAAAACCAAAGTTGCTTTGGCTGGTAGCGACCCCGAAGCTGGCTTGAAGCAGATTGCCTACGCGTTCAATTCTTCCAGCACCGAGGAGATTTACTCCGGCAAGCCTGTTGAATTGAGTTCCTCGGGTTTTCAAACACTCAACTATTTTGGTTACGACAACGTGAACAACAAAAATTCAAAGTCCACATTCTTTATGGTGGATTCCAAAGGGCCTGAGATAGCGCATCAGTTTGCAGGAGCGCCAAACAAAGAAAGATATCCTTCCTACACATCCATTTATCTTTCAGCCACCGACAGCGAGGTGGGTACTGACCAGATACGCTATAGCATTAATGGTGCGAAAGAACAACTCTACATCGCGCCCATCAAAGGTTTTGCAAAAAACAAAGAGTACACATTGAAAATCACAGCCACTGATTTGCTTGGCAACTTTTCAACGAAAGAGGTGAAGTTTAGAACGGACAGGTATTGAGTGGTCGGTAAGCGGTAATCAGTAAACGGTGGTCAGTAAACGGTAAACAGTTAAATAGTATGGAGTATGTAACAAGTTTTAGGGAATTGGAAGTGTATAAACTTTCGCGCAAATTATTGAAGGAGATATTTGAGATTTCTTCCCGATTATTATCGGGGCCGAGAGAGGAAATGTATTCGCTTACGGATCAAGTTAAAAGATCGTCCCGTTCGTTGGAGCACAAATAAGCGAGGCGTGGACGAACCGATTACCAAAATGAACCACTCGATCAAAACAGTTTACATAATCTTCCTCATTTCCATTTTGGCGGTGGTCATTGGTTCGCAAATTATTATCCAATATGGCCTCAACCAACAAAATGATGATGCAGCCCACATCAATTTGGCAGGGAGGCAATTGATGCTGAGCCAGCGCATATCCAAACTCGCACTTTATATTGAACGCGATGAGACGCAGGGGATAACCTCCAACCGCGCCAGTAACTTAGAAACCTTGAGCAAACTTTCTGAAACCTGGAAGGCGGAATATTATAGTTTGCTCATCGGGGCTCAGTCGGGCCGCAACACCCCGCGCATTGACGCCATGCTGCGCGAAAACGCATTACGGTTAGACACCATTGTGGTGGCCTGTAAGTCCATGATAAAAAACCCGCACACACTCACCATTGCAAACTCGGTGCTTTCCATTGTGGCCATGGAACAACCCTTTTTGCAAAAGATGGGCGATATCGTAAACGCCTATCAGCAAGAGGCCGAGCAAAAATTGGAGTACCTGAAAAGAGTGGAAATCATATTGTCCGTAGTCACACTCTTGATACTTGCTTTTGAATTCGGTTTTATTTTTTATCCTCTTATTAAGAGGCAACAGGAAGACAACCGCAAGTTGCAAACCGCGGGCATTTTGCTGCAGGCAGAAAAAGAAAGAGCCGAAAGGGCAACAATGGCCAAGTCCGAATTTCTTTCAAGCATGAGCCACGAAATACGCACACCTATGAACGGTGTGATCGGTTTCAGCGAACTGTTGATGAGCACCAACTTAGACGAAACCCAACGGCAGTACATGACTACCGTGAACGAATCGGCACGCGGCCTGTTGGACATCATCAATGACGTGCTGGATTTTTCAAAAATTGAAGCCGGCAAATTAGAGCTGGCTATAGAAAAGACTAACCTCACTGAACTGACAAAACAGGTTAATGACTTAGTGAGTTTTCAGGCAAAGAAAAAAGGTCTTACAATGCTGCTCAACATAGGTGATAATATCCCGCATTATATTTGGGCCGATTCAGTCCGGTTGCGCCAGATACTCATCAACCTGTTGGGCAACGCGGTTAAGTTTACCGAGAAAGGGGAGGTGGAATTGAAAGTTGAATTAATTCAAAACCAGAAACTTGAAACGCTAAACGCTAAACTCAAAACTTTCCGTTTTTCCGTTCGCGACACTGGCGTAGGCATTAAACCTGAAAACCAGGAACGGATATTTCAAGCATTTTCACAAGAAGATTCTTCAACTACAAAGAAATTTGGTGGCACAGGCTTAGGCCTCTCTATCTCCAACCGATTGCTGGCGCTTATGGGCAGCAAACTTCAGCTAACGAGTGAACCAGGCATTGGCAGTACCTTTTATTTTGAAGCTGAATTTAAAGCAGAGGCAGGTGATAAAAAGGGAATTGGGCAGGCAGTGCCACTGGCGGATATGAAGAATAATTTTTCTGAATCGGATACTATTAAAATCCTGATTGCCGAAGATAATCCAGTGAACATGTCACTGATCAAAATCATCCTGAAAAAGAAATTGCCAAATGCCACCTTGGTGGAGGCAGGCAATGGTAAAATAGCCGTTGAAAAATTCGCAAAAGAGCCATTCACTATAGTGTTCATGGATGTGCAAATGCCAGAGATGAATGGGTATGGAGCTACGGGGGAGATCAGGCGGATAGAAAAGAGCAGTCAGTTGGCAGTCGGCAGTCGGCAGGACGGTAATCAATCACCGACCACTGACCACCGACTACCGATTACCGATTACCAACTATATAGAACCCCCATCATTGCCCTCACCGCGGGTGCCATTGCAGGCGAAAAAGAAAAATGCCTCGCTGCCGGCATGGACGATTTTGTTACCAAGCCCATCGTGAATGATGCGATCGATTTGGTACTGAAAAAATGGATTAAAACACAAACCAATACTAACATTAGCAATTAATAACTAATCGTATGTTTGAAAACGAAAAGCCCTTGGTTGATCTAAAGTCTTTACGCGAACTACTTGGCGATAGCCCTGCCAATATTGTTGAAATCCTCAACCTGTTTATCGAACATGCCCCACTTGGCATTGCCGATATAAAACAGTTCTTAAAAAGCCAGGATTGGGAAGGTTTAAGAAAGCGCGTGCACTCGATAAAATCTTATTATGGTTATGTAGGCAACGACCCACTCAATCAAAAGCTAAACGACTGGGAGGTTGCCTTGCACAATAAAGAGCAAGGCGTGGATCATGAGGGAATCTTTGCAGAGTTGGAAACAAAAACCGAAGCGATCATTGTGCGCATCAGGCAAATCATCAAAGAGGAATATAATAACGATATATGACTTCTCCCCAAATATTGTATATCGAAGATGACGCAGCCATGCGCAAAATGTTTAGCATGGTGGAGGCCACATTGCTCAAACCCTACAAGTTTACCTATGCCGAAACGCTGGCGGCAGCAACTCACGAATTGAAAAACAATCCCAAAAAATACACCGCCATTGTTTCAGATTATCACCTTCCTGATGGCGAAGCAAAAGATTTGTTCCCGCTTCCGGTGGATTTGCCCGTGATTGTACTTACGGCAACCTATGATATTAGCCTTGCCGTTTCCCTTATGAAATTGGGGTTCGATGATTTCCTTGTGAAAGACAAGGACATGCAGTTTTTAAAACTGATACCCGAAAAAATCACTTCGGTGATAGAGAAAAAGACAGCCGAGATAGAAGCGGCCCAACAAAAGCGAAGGTTCAGCGACTTATTCGAAAACTCGAGCGACATTATTTTGTATTTGGCCGAAGATGGAAAAGTGTTGCAGGCAAACCCCCTGCTGACCGAAACACTTGGTTATGATAAAAATGAGTTGGAAGCCATTACCATTTTGGACTTGGTGCATACAGGCGACCGCGAGCACTTCCGCACCTTGTTGAGCAATTTACAGCCGGGTAAAAAATTTGATGACGTGGAGGTACGTACGGTTGGTAAAAACGGAAAAGGATTTATTATGGAAGGGAGTGCCAGCAAAGGATGGCTCAGTGAAGATTTGTTTTACACGCGCGCCATTTTTCACGATGTGACTGAGAAAAAGAGGGATGAGATAAAAATCAAACAACAAAATGTGGAACTGGCAGAAAAAAACCGACAGGTTAATGATGGTGTTGCCAAACTCAGAAAGGCAACCATTAGCCGCAAGTCATCCGCTATTGTAATTGCTATCGGCTTTGCGCTTTTTTTATTGTCAGAGTTTTGGCTCGAGCCAACTTTTATCAGACTTTCCGGCAACACCAATTATCTGTGGATATTCAAAACAGCCATTGTATTGTTGCTAAAGCCCTTCGACATGTTTATCGAGCGCTGGATGCTGCGTGAAAAAATAAAAGAAGCCGGGTTGGCCTAACCTCTCCTAGCTCCTAACTTCTAACTCCTATATTCTAACTTCTGACTTCTATATTCTGCCCTCTGCCTTCCAATTATAGTACTTTTATTTTGTTGAGGAGTTCTTCTTTAAAGGAACTGCTTATCGGAATTATTTTCTTGTTTATCTCAAGGTTGTTGCTGTCAATATTGGTGATCTTGGAAAGGTTAACAATAAAAGAGCGGTGTACCCGGATGAACTTATCGGAAGGCAGCCTTTCTTCCATTTTTTTTAAGGTTGAATATACAGTATGGATTTTTTCGTTGGTCTGTACTTTTACATAATCGCCAAATGCCTCCACCCATAAAATATCGTCAAGGTTGAGCTTATGCAATAGCGACTCAATACGGACAAATAAATTTTCTCCGGTCGGTGCTGCCAGGCCTTTTCTTTTGGCCAATACCTTGTTAATGGCCAGCACAAACCGACTGTAGTCTTTTATGGGCTTCAATAAAAAATCGGTGACTGATAGTTCGTATGCGTCCACCGCGTAATTTGCCTGCGAGCTAATAATGATCACATCGGGTTTATTTATAAACCAACGACTTGAGCAATTCAAGCCCGGTGAGTTCTGGCATTTCCACATCCAAGAGGAGCAGATCAACCTGGTGAGTTGATAACCATTTCAAGGCTTCGGTAGAGGAAGTGAAGGAAGCGTGGATGTGGAGCATGCCCGTTTTTTCGGCCATGCCTTCAATCACCTTCATGGAGATAACATCATCTTCTATTAAAGCACAGGATAACATGGTTAAGGATAAAGTTATTTCAAGGTACAGATTTTACCTTATCCGCACCAATGGGGATGATCTTAAAAAATTACATCAGGTGGGTTAGCAGAACCTGCCGGATGGCCTCGCGGTCGGCCGGCTTGCTAAGAAAATCAGTGCCTCCGGCCAGCATCGATTCTTCCCTTTCATTCAAATGCACGGATGCCGACAGGGAAATAATAGGGGTTTTTATTCCTTTGCCACGCAAACTTTTGATAGCATTCAGCCCATTGCAATAAGACATGTGCACATCCATAAAAATAAAATCCGGGTTCAGTTCCAGCGTTTTGCCAATGGCCTCAAAACCATCGCGGGCAATGATCACTTCGGCACCCAGCTCAGTTATAAATATTTCAAAAACCATGGCATTCACCGAGTCGTCTTCGGCAACCAATATCCGTTTTCCTTCTAAGGGCAAAGCCGAGGTCATAGTGCTTTTAATGTTTTTGTATTGATCGAGTTCTTTTAGTTCTTCAATTATTTCGGAAGTGATGCCATAAAAATTGTCTAAGATGGCGGGTAGCTTTTCAGTTTCTTTTTCTTTTTTAAAAGTTTCCTCCAATTGGTGCAAAGTGTCAAATATATCATCAAAACCGAAATAGCTGTACCGTGTTTTTACTTTGTTAGTAATTATCATGGCTTCGGCCCATAGTGGCTTCAGAATATGCCCTCATACAAGACGAACTCCAACTCTATTGGGAAGATATCCAGATCATGGAGCCCGGGCCCGAAAGAAAAGAGGCTGTCAATTACGAACAACTCCACTGGATTGTGAAACAGAAAAATGCAGAATTGCAAAACTATCTGGATGCGATCAATGTCAATATTTACTCGGCAATTACTGATTTAAAAGGCAGGATATTGAAAGTGAACGATCCACTTACCACGCTTACGGGATATTCGGAGGGAGAGCTGTTGGGAAATAATTTCAGCATGCTCAATTCGGGGCACCACCCCACTACTTTTTTTATGGATATGTGGGCCACCATACTTTCTGGCAAATCGTGGAGGGGGGAAATAAAAAATAAAAGAAAAGATGATACCCACTTCTGGATAGACCTGGTGATCATTCCCTTGAAAGATAAAGATGAAGAGATACGCTACTTCTTATCTCTCGCGCTGCCTATCACCGAGCGAAAGCAAAATGAGGAAACACGCGAGAAAACAATGCACGTGCTTGAAACTATTGCCTTTAGCACTTCGCACAAAGTGCGCGGCCCATTGGCCACCATACAAGGGCTTGCCAGCCTGCTGCAAAAGGATTTGATTGCCGATGAAGAATTTAAGTCAGTGGCCAACAAGTTGGTTGCTTGCTCAGACGAGTTGAGTATGGCCACCAGCGACATGGTGAAGTTTGTAAACGACCATAATATTTCCATGCAGCAAGCAAGCCCCGAAAGTGTGCAGCCGTAGAGGCCTTTAGCTAAATCGAGTCTTTTTATTTCTTCTATTACTAAGACCTCACCGTTGAGTTTTCCTTTGAGGCTTTGCGCCTTTGCGCGCGAAAAAAAAGAACGGATGTGAACCCCTTTCCTTTGCGGGCTTTGCGCCTTTGCGTGAAAAAAAAACGCGGCAGGGCCGCCCAACATTTGTAGAATAATCCATCTAAGTCGGATAAGGTGCAGCGCACCGAAATATTCTCGCTACATTTAGCTACTTTCATTTCAAATTTCAGAAAGCAAATGCCAGTACTTGACCGAATTGCCAAACTCCCATTCTTAAACGAACTTCATCAATTTATCAAAGGCGATGTCCTCTCCGACACTTATTCCCTGGGCATGTATGCCACCGATGCCAGCTTTTATCAAATAAAACCGTTGGCCATCGTGCTGCCGCGTGATGAAGCAGATGTAAAGATCGCAGTTCAAATTGCCCGAGCCCATAAATTAAAAATCCTTCCCCGTGGTGGCGGCACCAGTCTGGCCGGGCAAACCGTGGGCGAAGCGTTGGTCATTGATTTCTCTAAATACATGAACAAGATTTTGGAGTTCAATGAAAAAGAAAGGTGGGTGCGCGTGCAGCCCGGCATGGTGCGCGATGAACTGAACGAGGAGATGGCCAAATATAAATTGCACTTCGCGCCCGATCCCGCCACTTCCAGCAGGGCGAATGTGGGCGGCATGGTCGGCAATAATTCATCGGGCACAAAAAGTATTTTGTATGGAAAGACTGTTGACCACGTGCTGGAGGCGAAAGTATTATTGGCCGATGGAACGGAAATGTTGTTGAAAGAATTATCACCCGAAGAATTTGTAAGTAAAGCGCAACAAAACAATCATGAAGGGGAAGTCTATAAACATGTTTTAGAAACCATTCAACAGAACAAAGAAGAAATAAAACTGCGCTTCCCCAAAGTAATGCGCAGGGTGGGCGGCTATAACCTCGATGAGTTTGTCTATACCGACAAATGGAATTTGGCCAAATTGGTTTGTGGCAGCGAAGGCACATTGGCCGTTACGCTCGATCTGAAACTTAATCTCGAACCGCTCCCAAAATTCAAATCCGTGGTGGTTGTGCATTTTGCCGAACTGCTGGAATCCATCCGCGCGGTGCAGCCCATGCTTCCGTATAAACCATCAGCCATCGAAATCATAGATAGAACGGTGTTGAGCCTGAGCTATGAAAACCTGTTCACCAAACAACTTTGCCATTTTATTGATGGCGACCCTGCAGCCATTTTGATTGTCGAGTTTTATGGCGACACGTTGGAGTCGGTGATGGAGCGGCCACAGGCGATGATAAAAATTTTGAAAGAACAAAACCTCGGCTACGCGTATCCACTGTTTCCGACAGGCAAAGAATACAACGATGTATGGGAGCTTCGTAAAAAAGGATTAGGCCTGATGATGGGCATAAAAGGCGATAAAAAAGCGTTGAGTTTTATTGAAGACTCGGCCATCCCCACAGCAGTATTGCCCGAATACATTGACCAGGTACTTCAGATATTAAAAAAATACGATACCGAAGTTTCGTTGTATGCCCATGCCAGTGTTGGCGTTATTCACGTGCAGCCGCTGTTGGATTTGAGGAAGGAAGATGAAATCCAGAAGCTCAAAAAAATAACGGACGAAACATTTGATTTGGTAATGAAGTATGGCGGCTCGTGGAGCGGTGAGCATGGCGATGGATTGGTACGCAGTGCCTACAACGAAAAATTCTTCGGCACTCAATTGTACCAGGCATTCAGAGGCATAAAAAAAATATTCGACCCGGAAAATTTGATGAACCCAGGAAAGATTGTTGATGCTCAAACCATTGAACACAACCTTCGCTACGGCACCCAGTATAAAGACCAGCCTGTAAAAACAGAATTTCATTATCGCTCCGAAAATAGTTTTGGCGAGTCGGTTCACATGTGCACGGGCGTGGGCGAGTGCCGCAAAATGTTGGGCGGCACCATGTGCCCCAGTTTCAAAGCCACCCGCGATGAAGAGCATTCTACCAGGGGCAGGGCCAATGCCTTGCGCATGGCCATGTCGGGTCAATTGGGAACCGATGGGCTGAGCAGCAAGCGGCTACACGAGGTTATGGATCTCTGTCTTTCGTGCAAAGCCTGCAAGTCGGAGTGCCCCAGCAATGTGGACATGGCGAAAATGAAAAGCGATGTGGCACAACTTTATTTCGATCAACATGGCATTGCTTTGCGCGATAGGCTGATACGCGATTCTTCCAAAATGGCTTCGCTTTTGTCAGGAACATTTTCGTTCGCAGTAAACTACATTCAGCATACAAAACTGTTCCGCTATGCCTTGCAAAAACTTTCAGGATTCGATAAGCGCAGGGTCTTGCCCGAATATGCCAGCGAACCGTTTTATAAATGGTTTGAAAAAAATGGCAACAATGATTTTAAAAATCCTACCAAGAAAGTCGTTTTGTTTGCCGATACGTATTTGAATTTTCATGAACCCAATGTAGGTATCTCCGCCCTTCAGTTGCTCAACTCGTGCGGCTATGAAGTGATCCTCGCCAACGTAGGCTGTTGCCAACGCCCAAAAATTTCGCATGGCTTTTTGCGCGAAGCAAAAAAGGAAGGAACAAAAACAATAGAAGGGTTAAAAAAATATTTAGACCAGGGCTTGACCATAGTAGTATGCGAACCCAGTTGCGCCTCCGCCCTCAACGATGACCTGCCCGATTTGATTGACGATGAAGCGCTCGCCCCGCAACTCAAAGAAAAAATAATGATGATTGATGTGTTCCTCGAAAAAGAAATTGAAAAAGGAAACATCAAAAGAGAATTTGAATCCATAGCAGGAAGCATCCTCATCCACGGCCATTGCCATCAGAAGGCACTCTACGGAACAAATGGAATGAAAACAATATTGGGCAAAACAAACCAAACTGTTTCCGAAATCCCTTCTGGCTGTTGCGGCATGGCGGGTGCGTTTGGCTACGAGCAAGAGCATTACGACATATCAAAAAAAATTGGTGAGAGCGTTTTGTTCCCAGCCGTAAAATCAATGAAGCCCGGCACCACCCTCGTAGCCAACGGCTTTAGTTGCCGCCACCAGATAGAACATTTTACGGGCGTGAAGGCGAAGCATTGGGTGGAGGTGGTTAGGGGAAAAGAAGTCAGAAGTCAGAATTTAGGAGTTAGTAGTTAGTAGGGATTGAATTTGAAAAGAAGTCAGAAGTCAGAATTTAGGAGATAGGAGATAGGAGTTAGTAGTTAGTAGGGAGATAGGAGTTAGTAGGGAGGAAATACAAACTCAAACTCAAATACAAAATACTAACTCCTAACTCCTAACTCCTATATTCTGACTTCTATATTCTAACTTCTGACTTCTTTTAAACTCAAACTCAAAACCAAACTCAAATTCAATCCATCATAAATTAAAATACATGAACCCAACCCGCAGAAAATTTATCAGGCAATCAGCCATCAGCAGCATTGCTTTAGGCTTAGCGACAGTTCCATTTTCCGTTTTCTCAAATCCGTTGGACGAAAAAATTAAAATTGGGATCATCGGCCTCGATACTTCGCACGCCCCGGCCTTCGCCAAATTGTTCAATGCCCAAACTCCGGCTCCCTCATTGGCGGGCTTCAACGTTGTGGCAGCCTATCCGCACGGCAGCACCGATATTAAATCCAGTGTTGATCGTATTCCCGAATACACCAAACAAGTGCAACAATATGGTGTGGAAGTAGTGGACTCGATCAAAAAGTTATTGGGCATGGTGGATGTTGTCCTTCTCGAAACCAACGATGGCCGTCCGCACCTGAAGCAGGCCCGCGAAGTTTTCAAAGCAGGCAAAGCGGTTTTTATAGATAAGCCTGTGGCCGGTTCCCTGAAAGATGCAGTGGCAATTTTCAAAGAGGC
>JAYVAI010000115.1:0-4847 GCA_043751075.1 Cyclobacteriaceae bacterium
CTGCCAACTATTTTAAATTTGCCAGATCGCGGATCAGTATTTTTTTCCGGTCGAAGTTGATCAGGTTTTTATCTTTCAATTCGTTCAGGATAGTGGTCACGGTTTGCCGCGAGGTGCCCGTGAGCGAGGCAATGTCTTTGTGGGTAAGCCGTGTGGGCACGAGGGTTTCAAAACCAATTTTCTTTCCTTTCCACGAAGCAGCATCTTTCAAGAATTCCACAATGCGTGTGCGCGCATCTTTGAACACGAGCAGTTCAAGCTTGCGCTCCACTTTCATCAATCGCAGGCCAATGAGCTTCAATATCCTGAAACTTAATTCCTTGTTTTCAAACATCAGGTCTTTTAGTTCGGCAATGCGGAGCGGGCAAATGGTTGTGTTGGCATCCATGGCCCGGGCGTAGTCTTTTCTTTTTTCTTCACCGGCCAGTGCCAGTTCACCAAAAATTTCGCCTGTGGAAAGAATAGCGGTAACAGTTTCCTTGCCATCGTCCTGATAGTGGCCTATGCGCACACGGCCCGATACAATCATATAAATATGGGTGGCAGGCTCATCGGGGAAATAGATGTATTCATCCTTTTTGTAGTGCCGGTAAGAATGCTTTTCCCCCATCGTCCTTACCTTGGTAGGGCAAAGTATCCCATAGAGGTTAACGCTTTCAAAATACCAAAGGGCAGAAGTATTGTTCATTTTCAAATTTCAATAGTAAGTTAGCACAAAATTAAAAAACAACATGGCACTATTAACGTTGAGCGAGATTTGGATTTACCCCATCAAGTCGCTGGGGGGCATCCGCCTTGCCTGGGCCAAGGTACTGCCAAAAGGATTGCAGTACGATAGGCGGTGGATGTTGATTGATGAGGACAATAATTTTATCACTCAACGTGTTCATCCAATGATGGCGTTTTTTAAATTGTCCCTTTCGGGCGATCAATTCACCATACAATTTAAAGGAGATCGTATTTTTCTTCCGGCCAGTTCTCCAATTTCAGAAGAGGTTATTGTTGCTAAGGTATGGGACGATGCCGTAAAAGTATTTGAAGTGCTGGGCGAATACAGTCAGTGGTTTTCTCACAGGCTCGGTATCAATTGCAGACTTGTACATTTTCCTGAAAGCAACGATCGGCCCGTGGATGAAAAGTACAGCATTGAAAATGATCAGGTAAGCCTTGCCGATGGTTATCCATTTTTGATAATTGGCCAGGGTTCACTCAATGATCTGAACGAAAGGTTAAAAGCCCCGGTGCCCATGAACCGGTTTAGGCCCAACTTTGTATTTACTGGTGGCGGCCCCTATGAAGAAGATAATTGGCGTACTTTTAGGATCGGAAAAAACAAGTTTGCTGGAGTGAAGCCTTGCGGCCGATGTGTATTGACAACCGTGGATCAGCAAACGGCTGAAAGAGGAACGGAACCGCTGGCAACATTGGCTACCTACAGGAAAAAAAATAACAAGATTTACTTCGGGCAAAATTTACTGGCGATTGATTATAACGAAATACATGAAGGGGATAAAATTGAATTGGAGGCGTGAGGTTGGATGCCGGATGCTGGATGCTGGATGCTGGATTGGAAAAGGGGTGATTCTTTTTTTTTGGTCCTGTTCAAATTTTTGTATGGCGGCCTGGCCCCGAAACTTCGGGGCCACCGGGCTATTCGTTCCAAGACCGGCCAACGCAAAACCAGACGCACTTCGGGCTTTCCACTGCTATCCCTGGCCGGTAATTATCTCCACCATTCAAATCCGTGCAAACCATTTTTTTTGGATGGGGTTGATTGCCTCCACTTTGCTTTCGTGCAATGTGAAAGAAGTGAGCCTTCCTATTTTTGGTGAGCGCGATGTGATAGGAACTGACACGGTCTATCACACCATCGCACCGTTCTCGTTTGTGAACCAGGACAGTGCAGCGATCACCAACGAAACCTTGCGTGACAAAATCTATGTGGCCGATTTTTTCTTCACCACCTGCCGCACCATTTGCCCGCTCATGAAAACCCAAATGCTCCGCGTGTATGAGGCAACCGCCCAAATGCCCGATGTGTTGTTGCTGTCGCATACCATCGACCCTGAGTACGACACGGTTGCGTTGCTGCACGACTTTGCCGACAGGCTGGGGGTGGAAAGCAAGCGTTGGCATTTTGTTACCGGTGCAAAAGATTCAATTTATAAGATAGCCCAAACAAGTTATTTTGCCACCGCAATGGAAGACAAAACCGAGCCGGACGGGTTTATCCACAGCGGGGCTTTTTTGCTTATCGACAAACAGCAACGCATACGCGGAAAATATGATGGCACCAAAGAAGAGGACGTTAACCGCCTTATCATAGACATTAAAAATCTGCGAAGAGAGGATGGAAAATTGTTAGGCAATGATTAGTAACCAAAGTTATGCAGACCTCACTAATGCTTGTATTCTCCTTTGCGCCTTTGCGCCTTTGCGTGCGAAAATTCCAGCACATTTATTTACTTCTCCTGTTGATCCAGTCGGCCTGCGCCCCCAAAAGTGAAAACGCGGATTCCTCTTCTGTTAAATTCCAACAATATTTTGTGCAGGGCCAGGTGCTCTATCAAAAGCATTGCAGCAATTGTCACCAGGCCAATGGCAAAGGGTTGGGAAGAATTTATCCACCGGTCGATCGATCAGACTTTATGGACAAAAACTTTGAAGAAGTAATTTGCATCATCAAATATGGAAGTCAAGGCCCCCTTATGGTAAATGGTGTGGAGTACAACATGGCCATGAAGGGCAACCCTCAACTGACCGAGTTGGAAGTGGCCGAAATAACCACCTACATTTATAATTCGTGGTCTCGGCAAAAAGGATTGGTCAACGTGAAAGAGGTCACTGAAATACTCGCACGGTGCACTGATTGATGTTTGCCTGCGAACATTGCGCCTTTGCCTGCGAACCTTATGACGTTGTGTATTGCAGTGCAATTTGTCATGCACCGAAAAAAGCGAACTGGTCACAAATTGTGACCAGTTAAAACCATCGAGAAAGATTGGCTTTCGAATAAAAAACGAAGATCGGTGATCTACTTCAAATCAAAATAACGCAGTCATATTGGGTGCATGACAAATTCCACTGGATTAAAAAACAATAGCCTATCATCAGAAACCAAATCCCGTGGAGAATATTTATCCTGAAACTCAAGTGCGGTGGCCCGAAAAAAAGGCGAGGGTGCGGCCGGATGCGGGTAGAAGCCTGCCCGTCCGGTCAGGCGGGCATCTTTTTGTCTTGACTTTTTTCCCAATGGGATGCCTTTGGCGTGGGTACTTTTTTGTGTCAGGACAAAAAAGTACCAATCAAAAACTTAACACGTATCAAAAAATTGAAAGACTATTGGGCTTTTTAGGCTTCTTGCAATTGTTTGATTTTCAGAAGCAAACTAAGGGTATATATAATTGTCGCACAAGTAAGACCGCTCGACCGTTTTTATATAATGATAAAATTGTGCATCGTACCTTGCGCATCATAACATTATCCAGTGCATCCCAATAAACTACATGAAACAATCCTTGCCTTGCCCGATTCGCCCGGCATCTACCGCTATTATAACCGCGAAGGTGAATTGATTTATGTAGGCAAGGCAAAAAGTTTGAAGAAAAGGGTTTCCAGTTATTTCAACAAGCAATCGCAATACAATCGCAAAACAGAAAAGCTGGTTTCAGAAATCAATAAGATCGAGTTTACGATCACCACCACAGAGTTTGATGCGCTGCTGCTCGAAAACAATTTCATAAAGCAAAACCAGCCCAAGTACAACATCTTGTTGAAGGATGATAAAACATTTCCATACCTCTGCATTTTAAAAGAACGCTTTCCGCGCATCATCTACACCCGAAAATATATTCCCAAGCAAGGCGAATATTTTGGCCCTTACACCAGCGTAGTTTCCATGAAGGCGGTGCTGGAATTAGTGCGGCAACTTTATTCCATCCGCACGTGTTCCCTGTTGCTTTCGCAGGAAAACATTGCGCAGAAGAAATTCAAAGTGTGTTTGGAATTTCATATCGGAAACTGCAAAGGGCCGTGCGAAGGATTGCAGGAGGAAGCTGCGTACTCAGACGAAATCATTCAGGCACGAAACATATTGAAGGGCGACCTACGGGCCGTAGAGAATGAATTTTTAAGGCGCATGGAAACATCCGCAGCTGCCCTTGAATTTGAAAAAGCCGGATTGTATAAACATAAGTTGGAGTTGCTTGAAAAATTCCAAACCAAATCGTTGGTGGTAAACCGCAAACTTACCAACATTGACGTGGTCACCATCACCAGCTCAGAAGCCAATGCCTTTGTCAACTACCTTCAGGTGAAAGAGGGCGCTATTATATTTTCGAAGAACATAGAGATCAAAAAGAAATTGGATGAAGCAGACGAAGACATTTTGAGTTTGGTGGTGCAGGAGTTGCGCAGTACTTACAAAAGCAACTACCCCGAAGTGTTTACCAACCTGGCCCTTTCCGTTAAGTCCGATGAATTTGAAAACACAGTGCCACAGATCGGTGACAAAAAGAAATTGGTTGACATGTCGCTCAGGAATGCCCTCTATCTGAAAAAGGAAAAAGAGATCGGCCGCGAGGAACAGAAAGCAAAGAAAAACAAAGTGCTGCACATCATGCAGGAGAACCTGCGCTTGCTCACCTATCCTAAAATCATCGAGTGCTTCGACAACTCAAATTTTCAAGGGACTGACCCCGTGGCATCGATGGTGCGCTTTGTGGATGGCAAGCCCGACAAAAAAGGGTACCGTCATTTCAACATCAAAACAGTAACGGGCCCTGACGACTTTGCTTCGATGAAAGAAATTGTGGGAAGGCGCTACAAGCGCATTATGGAAGAAGCAG
>JAYVAI010000116.1:0-4842 GCA_043751075.1 Cyclobacteriaceae bacterium
GCAATGAAAAATCATTGTCCTTCTTTTTTAGGGAAACAGAAAAAAGTGTCCATTTTTTTTATTTCAACTTGTTGCGTTAGAAACTTGAGACCACCAATAGATTATATTTATAGGAACAAATTAATCTTTTAATTCTATGGCACGCACCAGCACATACCTGAACTTCGCCCGCAAAACGGAAGAAGCTTTCAATTTTTATAAGTCGGTATTTGGAGGGGATTTTGTTGGAGACGGCATTGCCCGTTTTGGCGACATTCCTCCCTCGGGTGATGCACCACCAATTTCTGACAAAGATAAATATTTAGTCATGCATATAGAGCTGCCAATTGTTGGTGGCCACATGCTCATGGGGTCAGATGCCCCGGAGTCGATGGGCTTCACCGTAAATTTTGGAAACAATGTGCACATCAATCTTGAGCCCGACACAAGGAAAGAAGCGAAGATATTATTTGATGCGCTATCCGGTGGGGGAAAGGTAACGATGGAACTCCAGGATATGTTTTGGGGTGCCTACTTCGGAAGCTGCACCGACAAATTCGGGGTCCAGTGGACGTTCAATTGTATGGAGAAAGCCAAGACCTTATAGGTTTTAAAAACCTATAAGGTCTGAGGTCACTTCCTCACCACATTCCACCGCACCACTTTTTCAAGGTTGGCGGTCTGCACCATTTTTATTTTGGTACCCTCCATTTCAATTAGCCCTTCACTTCGGAAATCGGAAAGCACGCGTATCACCGATTCGGAGGCGGTGCCCACCACTTTGGCAAGGTCATCGCGCAACACGCTTAGCGGCCCCTCGCCTTTTTTCAATCTCCAAAGTTTTAGCAAGGCTTCGGCTGTGCGCTGCCGCACGGAATTATAAGCGAGGTTCAGCAACTGCGCTTCCTTGTCGGCCACCTTCTTGCAAAGCAGCGAGATGAAACTCAACGACACATCGGGTTGGTTGTGCAGCAGTGTGATAAAATCATGTTTGGGTATCATCACCAATTCAGAATCTTCCAGCACGATGGCCGAGTCGGTAAGCATACTATTGTCCAGCAATGGTTCAAATCCAAAAAAATCATTCTCCTTGTAGAGATTGATGATCAGCTCTTTTCCATCGGGGTGCGACTTAAAAGTTTTAATGCTGCCGCTTTTTATAAAATAGATATAGGTGGGCGCATCGCCCTCGGTAAAAATTTCAGTTTTCTTTTTGTACGTTTTCACCTTCTTGTCTTTGCAAAGGTCTTTTAGGTTCAGCACCTGCCTGGCATCATCTATAAATTTGTTCAGGCCGTCTGCCGTTGCCGGATAGTTGCGCCTTTGCATATCATTCTTTCGAAGCCTTACTTCAATGGCGTTGAGCAAGTCAGTGTCATCAAAGGGTTTGGTCAGGTAATCATCCGCGCCCAGGTTCATTCCTTTTCTAATGTCGGCCTTCTCTGCTTTGGCCGTAAGGAATATGAATGGTATGCGTGCCGTTTCCGGTTTTTTGTTGAGTATGTGCAATACCCCATAGCCGTCCAGCTCGGGCATCATAATGTCGCAGATGATCAGGTCGGGCAGCAGGGTTTTGGCAAGCTCAGCACCCGCTTTACCATTCTTGGCAGTGGTCACCTCATAGTTGGCGAGGGTAAGTATCTCAGCGGCATTTTCGCGCACCTCCACATTGTCTTCTATCAAGAGTATTTTTTTCATGGCTGTTGAGGTAAAGTAAAGGTGAAGACAGAGCCTTTATTTTCTTCACTTTTAAAAGTTATAGTTCCATCGAGCAGGTCGGTATAGCGTTTCACAATATTCAGCCCCAGGCCCGTGCCTTGTATATTCGATGCGTTGCTTGCGCGGAAGAACCGGTCGAAAATATGTTTCACATCAGCTTGCGGGATACCAATCCCTTCATCATGTACCCTGATGGTAACAAGTTCATTGGTAAAGGTTCCCTCCAACCGTATCTTTTTTCCAATGTCAGAATATTTGCTGGCGTTTGATATCAGGTTGAAGAGTATGTTCCTCAGCACTTTGGGGTCTGTGTAAATTTCCTTTTCGGGATGCGCAAGATCAATGCTCAATTGCTGACCTTCTTTGAGGGCGGGTTTTACTTCTTCTTTTATGTCTTCAAAAAAAGAAAGCAGCGGCACGTTTTCCTTGTTCACTTCAACGCGACCCTCTTCCAATTTGCCCAGCGAAAGAAAGTCGTTCAAAATAGAAGTAAGATGATGCACCGATGTTTTCACCCGGTCGATGTGTTTGTCCACTTTGCTTAATTCGTCTCGGTCGCGATATTGTTTAATAAGGGAAGTGGAACTTAAGATTGCGCTGAGCGGTGTCCTAAATTCGTGCGAAGCAATGGAAACAAATTTTGATTTCAATTCATTTAGCTCCCGTTCTTTTTCCAACGCTTTACGGGTTTCTTCTTCCGCTCGTTGGCGCACCAATATTTGCTGTTGCAAATCGATGTTTACTTTCTCAAGACTTTTTACGGATCGGTTCAGTGCCTCTGTTCGCGATTGCACTTTTTTCTCTAATTCGGCAGCGTATTCTATCAGTTGCTCTTCACTTTTCTTCAACGCATTTTCGGCTTTTTTCCTTTCGGATATATCCGTGATAAACGCCATGCTGAACTGCTGATCGTTGATGTTGGTATGGCTCAAACTTATTTCCACAGGAAATTCGGTTCCGTCTTGTCGCAGTGCCTGAAGGTCGCGGCCTACGCCCATTCTTCGGGGCACAGGATTTTGATTGAACTGGTTGCGGAAACCAACGTGCCTGCTCCGATACCGTTCGGGCAGGAGTGCTTCAAGGGTTTGGCCCACCAACGTGCCAGGCGCATAGCCAAATAATTTTTCGGATACCGGATTTGCCAGCAGGATTTTCCCTGCTTCATCCACCATGATAATACCCTCTGCGGAAGTCTGGAATATTTCGCGAAAGGTGTCACTTGAAACGAAAGATATTTCCAACAGTTTTTTTTCCGCCATTTCCAAAATTTATTAATTCTTCGAAGATAATGGCAAAAACCATTTAAAACGCATTCTGATAAAAATCATTTTATTGTCTGATTAACCAATGGATTTTTGTGGGGTTGGCCAAAGTAAGTTTACACCCTAAAGCAAGGTTTGCTTTTAATGCAGCCATGAACGAGAAAACCATTTTGTGTGCCATTGATTTTTCTGACTCCTCCTTGCAGGCGCTGAAGTGGACGCTGAAACTTGCCCAGCTTACATCTTCACCAATAACAGTATTGTTTTGTTACCGATTGATTGCCACTGCGGACAACAAAGAGACACTCGATCTAAAAAAAAATATTGAGAAAGACGCCATCAGGAAGTTTGGCGAAATGGAAAGAGCGCTTATCACTGGCCATGCTATTTCATATCAGTTTGTAGCGGAAGTAGGATTTTATTCTTCCCGCATAGAAACGTTTATACGCCAAGGTTCTGTGGGTTTGTTGGTGATGGGAAATTCCATTATTAAAAACTTTGATGAATACAAGAACCTTAGCTTTGAACAGTTTCTTAAAAACACCAAAGTTCCCGTGGTGATTGTGCCGGAAGGCGCGAAAGGTTTTGTGCCCGTTTAAGCGAACCGTCACTTTTTATACCCTATGGATTTGGATCCAACTTCAGGATCAGATGAAATTTCACGTTTAATTTATCCTTCACTTTTACCGCGCCAAGCATGCGCGAGGGGGCAACCAAATTAAAATCGGAAAACGTAAAACTGTGTGCCCCCTTTAAGTGAATGAGGCTCGTGGGTTTGGCCTCAATAGAACAATCCACTTCAAATAATTTGGTGACTCCGGCCAACGAGATTTTTATAATGCCTTAAATATTTCCTCCTCCAATGCATAGCTCGGCATGCGCTCAAAAGAAATGAAGTCAATTACAATGGCTGGATGTTGATTGGACTTTACCGTCTTTCTGAAATCGGAAGTCATAATAGCCATGCCACAATCAAACGTGGAGGCATCCAAGGCCACAGAGCCTTTTACAAACACTGGCCTTACGTTTATCCCACCTTCATGCAGCACCAGGGTATCGGTGCCAAAATAGTGTGCAATGGTGCAGGCGAATGAATTGACGTTGGTCTTTCCGTCTATGGTGAGCTTGCTTGCGGGTAGCACAATAAGGCGGTGAACAAGCACAGGCCCGCTGCCGTAAACTGACCCAAGGAAAAGGACAAATGCAAGCAACGGTTTCATGGATGTATGACACCGATTCTACTTTGTTAACTAACTCAAAAGCCCTGAAAGGGCGACATCAACACAACGCAGGGTGAAGCCCTGCGTTGTTTAGGCTGCTCACCCCATAGCCCTGAAAGGGCGGAATAACTTTCGCCTTACTACTATGCCGCCCTTTCAGGCATACGCGTAAACTTAGCCCAATATGGGCGAAATTTTGGTAGAAGGAAGATATATGCGATTTGTCAAGTGCCGTAGGTACGGCATTATTTAAGCTCCGACAGAATTGTTGAGTTGAGTAATACGTTTGTATTTCCCTCAATCTCGAAACTCAATTCCTTAAGTTGACGCGTATGCCTTTCAGGGCTTTTTCCTACTTCATTCTTTAGCGACAGGGCTTCACCCTGTCTTAGTATATGCCGCACTTTCAGGGCTAAATACCTCGCTCACAATTTCACAATTGAAGTTAACAAAGTAGAACTAAGTGAAATTTTCAAAATAACTTGTACAATTTATGTACGATGTACTTCGGCCAGGGATAGTAGAGGAAAGCCTGCCTTTGCCGAAGCGGCTACGCGCAGGCAGGCCCGAAGCGCGTGGATTTTGTGGGGGGACGGACTTGGAACGCCCGCCTGACCGGACGGGCAGGGATAGCCCAATGGCCCCGAAGTTTCGGGGCCAGG
>JAYVAI010000117.1:0-1858 GCA_043751075.1 Cyclobacteriaceae bacterium
ACTTTCTTGATGGCATCTGCATTCCAGTCAAATTTCATGGTCAGAAATTCACGTGCAGAAATGTATGAAATGATCAGGCCAAGCAAGGTGCTAAAGGCCTGCATCAATACCAGCGAAGAAAGTGTGACTTTTATAGAAAGGAGATAAATGATCAAGTTGGCAAAAAAGAACGATCCCGTACGTGCAAAGGTGCCCCAAAAGATTCCACTAAAATTAAATTTGGATTGTTGGATATAATTGAATTGCGAAAGGGGTATTAAAAAAAGCAAGGTGATGCCATAGTTAAGGAACATTTGTTTTATTTCCGGTGCCTTAAAAAGATCGGCCACAAACCCCGATGCAAGCCACAGAAGAAAAAAAATAAGTACGGTATAAGCTGCATTTAAAATCCAGGAGGCAGAAACGATTTTACCTTCATCGCTCTCATCATGGGAATGAACCAACTTGATCAGTGCATTTTGGATCAGCCCATTTCTGGACATTTCAACAATGGTGACGATGGTGAGGAAGATAGCCCAGGTGCCGAAATCTTCTTTTGAAAAATACCGGACCAATATATAAAAACTGCCAAAGCCAAAGAGGAGCACAAAAATCCTTGAGCCCATTGAATAAAAACCAGATTTAATCCAATAGGAATTTTTTGAGGGCATGATTGCAGATCGATAATCTAAACTTTAAGGTCTTTTACATTAACCTTGTTCAAAATGGCTCCCATCAATTTCGCTTCCACCGATTTCAAATACTTGATGGATTCTTTATCCATGCTGTTCAAGGTGGTGTGGGCACTGAACACAGGAATGATTTTTTCGGCAAACTCCAAAAGTTCTTTTGAATCGGAATACTCGTTGAGGGAGGCACCCTCCAGGAAAATATAATCGTATTGTGAACCCAGGTTTCTTAACATTTCACTAAAATCTTTGCCGGCCAGTATTTCAAAGGGCGATTCGGTGCCGCCATAATTTCCTATGATATCAACATTTTCATACACCGTTTGTTGAACAATTGATTTTTGCCCTTCGTGATGAGTGCTATCCTCGGCAAAGGTTCCGTCTTCGGTTTTGCCGTTGCTCTTTCCGTCTTTTAACAACAACATTGTTTTTGCCATAAGGCCCTTTCCGAGCAACTTTTGCTTCTCCGATTTGGGGATCAATAATTTGGTAAGCGAGTTGTTTTTAAAATTGGTATCCACGATCAACACCCGCTTGCTGGTGAGGCTTAGGGCATAAGATACACACACAGTGATGAAAGATTTCCCCACATTATTCTGGGTGCTTGTTACCAAAAAAAACTTTGAGTTTGAATTTTGGATATCAAAGCGCAGTTTTCGCAGCGAGTGAACAAACCGGTCTGTCTCAATGGATTTACTTTTTGAGGCAAATGCCTTTTGAAGGTTCAGGTCACGGTTGTCAATCTCATTCACCGTGCCCATGGTTTTCAATCCCGTAAGGGTCTCCAGTTTTTCTTGTGTTCGTATTGAAAAATCCACAAACTCCAACCCTAAAATGACCATAACCACTAAGGCAAAACTGCCTACGCCAGCCAAACCGACAAGCAAAATTGCTTTGGACGGTTCCGGTTCTTTGCTTGGCTGGCCTTGTATAATCTGCCTGATAGAGGAGCCACCTACCAGCACTTTGTTTTGGGCTAGATTAAACCGCTCTTGGGCAGCTAAGTATTCATCGGAAGCCAATTGTACCTGCAATTGCAAATTGGCCATTTGTGTTTCCTTTTCAGCAAACCCCGAAACATCATACTTTAGGCTCCGCAAGGAAAGGTCAATGGCCTGCAAGTTGGACTTTGCTATTTGAAGCTCTAAGCTATAGGTATCGCGGTCTCTCAGCATTTGTTTCAATTCAGC
>JAYVAI010000118.1:0-34477 GCA_043751075.1 Cyclobacteriaceae bacterium
GGACGGATCAACAGCACCCCGTACTTGGCTGGTTTGAACACCACCGTGTTGCCCATGATTAGCGCAGGGAACAGCGTGCTGAATGTTTCGTTGAGCGGATAATTGTATGGGCCCATGCACAAGGCAACGCCCAATGGCACACGCCTGATCTGCGCTATGATCCCCTGCTCTTGCACAAAGCCCGATGAGTTTCTATCCAATTGTTTCAGGGAGTTGATCGTATCGACAATGTAATCGCAGGTGCGGTCGAATTCCTTTTCGGAATCTTTTTGCGTTTTGCCAATCTCCCACATCAGCAGGTTTACTACTTGCTGGCGCTTTTCGCGCATCTTGCCCAAAAATATTTCCACGTGTTCAATCCGGTTGGCCACGGCCATCATCGGCCACACACCATGACCCTGATCGTAAGCACGCACGGCAGCATCCAAAGCTTCCAACGCCTCTTTGGACGTGAGCAAGGGAGTGCTTCCAATTATTTTTTGTTTTGTTTCATTTCCTTCGCGCACAAAAACGGGGCTGGCCACGGGGTTCATATCTCCTTGCCAGGTAATCATTTTGCCATCAATTAAATATTCGCGTTGCTCCATGTGGCTGGGCAATGCCACTGCAGCAGGAATAGTTTTTTCTTCAGGAAATAAATTGGACAATACTACACTCATGGTTTATGGATTTGTTGGTGAGTTACTATGGAAACTCCGGATGATGTGCCAAGGCGGTCGGCCCCCGCTTCAATCAGTTCTGTGGCTTGTTGCAAAGTTTTAATTCCTCCGGATGCTTTTATCCCTACGTGGGCAGGAACAGACTGGCGCATGATTTTTATGTGCTCAACTTTTGCACCGCTTGGCGCAAAACCGGTAGATGTTTTTACGAAGTCTGCTCCGGCATCGGCACACAGTTTACAAGCACTGACAATTTCTTCATCGGAGAGATAAGCAGTTTCTATAATGACTTTTAAAATCTTTTGATGGTCGTGTGCGAGTTTGCTGCATTTGGCGATTTCAATTTTTGTCCAGGGGATTCCTGTTTTAAATGAGGTGAGGTTCCAAACCACATCCACTTCATCGGCACCATTATCAATGGCGCGTTTTATCTCGTCCAGTTTTGTCTCGGTCATGCTGTAGCCGAGGGGAAACCCGGCAACGGTAACGAGCAGGATTTTTTCTTTTCCGATTTCGCGCTGGGCACGCTTCACCCAAAATGGCGGCACACACACACCTATGAAATTATATTTCTTAGCCTCTTCCACTAAGCGGTCTATGTCGCTGATCGTGAGAGTAGGGCTCAGGTTTGTGTGTTCTATATGTCGGGCTATGTCCAATTTCGCTTCGAGTAAAAAACGAAATTACTTTATTGGGTGGATATGTACACACTATGGCACGACTTCCGTGTGAGAAGCTGAACTTAAATCGATTGTGGCG
The DNA here is from genome assembly GCA_043751075.1 of Cyclobacteriaceae bacterium. Lineage (GTDB taxonomy): Bacteria > Bacteroidota > Bacteroidia > Cytophagales > Cyclobacteriaceae > ELB16-189. Next base: position 1,419 of record JAYVAI010000118.1, read on the forward strand.
TAAGTGTACTGGATGATTTTCCAATCCAAGGTTGATCAAAAGAGTGGGCATTGATGATTCATATGTCTTTAATTAAGCCGCTATAAGCACTGAACCACATAGGGCATAGAACACATAGATTTCACATAGGGTTTGGTTTTCTATGTTTCTATCTGCCTATGTGGTTCAAATTCTTTCTTACCTAAGCGACATTAAATGATGATCAGCGAATCAAGAATGATGAAGTGAGAAATCCCCAATGCCCAATCCCTAATTCCCAATGCCTGATTTACTCGCTAAAAAACCGGATGAAATAATAGAAGGCGGCTAAAAACAAAGCCAAAAGGATCATATAACCAAAAACTTTTGCGCGTTGATAGTATGTTTTAATTGGTAGGAGAGGTCTGATTTTACGATTTCTTTTCAATTTGTTCGAGGGTTGGATCAATACAAATCCGATACATGTTTTAAAGATACAAAGTTTGGTGTTTACAGGTAATCAAACCGGGAAATCAAATTTGAAATCCTTTTGTTTTGCGATAAAGAGAAAACGCATAACGATCGGTCATGCCCGAAACAAAATCGATCACCTCACGCAAATGCAGATAAACATTTTCGGGATTTGATTGAATTGTTTGCAGGGCTTCCGGAGGCAACAAGCGTGCAAGGTTTGCATATTTTTTTGCCTGGTTTTTTTTTACGGCATGCTCTGCGGCTTTTATAAATTCACCAAGCAGGCCGGGCAATACTTCAAAGCCAGCGGATTCAATCTCCACCACATGCCGGGCGCGATAAATTTTCTCCACTGATATATCGATGATCTGCTTCAACTCTTTAGTGTACGATCCCAGATCGGTAAGTGCATTGTCAAATTTGCCTTCCAAGATGGCCACTTCATGATCGAGGAATACGGCCACCACATCGTTGATCAATTTTCCGATAGCCAGCGCACGTAGCACACCAATTTTTTCGTCTGTGCTTTTTATGCGTGCTGCTTTTTCAGGATTAAAATCCTCGCGCAAAATGCCTGCAAGCAATTCGATAGTGTCGTTGGCCGAAACCAAACCAAGCCGGCAACCATCTTCCAAGTCGATGATGTTATAGCAAATATCATCTGCCGCCTCCACCAAAAAAGCAAGCGGATGGCGGCACCATACATGATCGTGTTGTTTGATCAGCCCCAGTTCGGTGGCAGCGGTATCAAACAAATTTTTTTCAGTTTGAAAGAAGCCAAACTTCTTTTGGCTTTTACGGGAAACATCGCGCTGTGCAAAAACAGACGGACAAGGATATTTTGTAAACGCGCCAAGTGTTGCCACCGTGAGGCGCAGGCCCTGATATTGTGTTTTGTTTAATATACGAAAGCCTTGAGCATTTCCTTCAAACGAAGTAAGGTCGGTCCATTCGCTGTCAGAGAAAAATGGTTTGTATTGCTGCCCCGCGTGATGCCTAAAAAAATCACTTAGTCCTTCTTCGCCCGAGTGGCCAAAAGGCGGATTGCCCAAGTCGTGCGCCAAAGAAGCAGAGGCCACGATCGTTCCAAAATCATGCGAAGTGAAATTGTTTTTTAACTCAGCGTGCCGCTCAATGATCACCTCGCCTACACGCCTGCCCAACGAGCGGCCCACACTGGAAACTTCGAGGCTGTGCGTTAGTCGCGTGTGCACAAAGTCATGTTCGGGCAGCGGGTGCACCTGTGTTTTATCCTGCAGCCTGCGAAAAGGATGTGAGAAAATGATGCGGTCAAAGTCTTGCTCAAATGCACTGCGCGTTGGCTCTGGTGAGTCGGCACGGTGGTGCAACCGTTTGGTGGATAGTAGAGAAGTCCAATTCATGGCGGTCATTCCTTCAACACCAAATCAATGCACATGACCGCAGCCATGATGAGCATGCGCAAGGGATTATCCGGTGGCACTTGCGGGAAAATTTGCAGAATATAATTGTCGGCAGACGTGAACAGTTCTTTGCCTATGCCACTCCATTTTTTTGTGACGGTGGCAAACTCTTTTCCATCGTTGGAAACAAATTTAAAATCCCAACTGGTCCATTTTCCTTTCAGCATGCAAAGCGCACGCTCATTCGCGTCAAGCACTTCAAACTTTCCTCCGATGCTAAAAAGCTTCTGTTTAAATTTTCCTATCAGGCGATTTTGTCCATCCAACACTTCCACCTTAGAAAGAAAAAACGAAACGCCCCTGCGCACGGTAAGTATCGTTTCGCCATTGGGTGTTTTGATCTCCATATTGAAGGGAGTCATTCTTTTGTAATCGGTGAACCGGAATATTTTTGTGAAGAAGCCGAGGTTTGCTTCGCTACAATTCAAAATCAATTCGCGCGTTTCGGGGTCGAGCACATCAAAGCTGCTGGCGGCCTTGAAAATCTTTACATGTTCTTTAACGAAATAAAGATTTTTGTTGAGGGAGGGGTGCATATAGTTTTATGGGATCCTGTTTAAAAAGATTCGCTAAAATACGGTAAAGTTCAGGTTGCTCTGTGTGAAACTGTTGAGTTCTTTCAAAAAAGTTTTCTACGGCCACGGCAAAAAATTCTTCCAAGTTGTCGAACGCATATCTCCGAAAGAAATGCTTTTCACTTGCATTCAGGTTGGCGATTTCTTTTTCTGCGTAAGATTCAAAGTGGGCCACCCATTCGGGATCCACGACTATTTTTTTTGAAAAAGGTGAGGCCACTGCTCGGCAAAAACAAAAGAAGTTGAGCGGCCGCACAAGAGATGATCGCCTTCATGGCGCGTGTCAACTTCAGGTTATCGCGAGGCACAAACTCAAAGTATTCATAATGGTCGCGGGCAATGCGCAAAAATTTCATCTTCAACGGCCACGGCAAGGACGTGTAGTAGGCATACTTGCGGTTTAAAAACCGATGAAAGATTGGGCCATAATAAAAACGAAAGCGCAACTCCTGATATCCGGCATAAAAAAGTTGCGCTACGGCTGCCAGCAGCGGGGCAAGCATTTATATTTTTTTAAGCAGTTCGGCCATGGAAACAGAATCCCGAATGATTGACTTTACCGAACCGATGTCCACACGCTCTTGCTTCATGGTGTCGCGGTCGCGTATAGTAACGGTGTTGTCCTGAAGTGTTTGATGATCAACGGTGACGCAATACGGAGTGCCAATTGCATCTTGCCTGCGATAGCGTTTTCCTATGGCATCTTTCTCTTCATAGAAACACCGAAAATCAAATTTTAATAAATTCATTATTTCCACAGCTTTCTCTGGCAGCCCGTCTTTTTTCATCAAAGGAAGGATGGCCACTTTGTTGGGGGCAAGCGGTGCGGGTATCTTCAGCACCACGCGGTCGCTGCCATCGGCCAGCTTCTCTTCGGTGTAGGAGGAAGCCAGCACGGAAAGGAACATACGGTCAAGCCCGACCGATGTTTCCACTACATAAGGAATAAAATTTTGATTGTCCTCAGGGTCGAAGTACTGAAGTTTCTTTCCGGAAAACTTTTCGTGGCTCTTCAAATCGAAATCGGTGCGGGAGTGGATGCCTTCCAATTCGCGGAAGCCCATGGGAAAATTAAACTGTATGTCGCAGGCTGCGTTGGCATAGTGGGCAAGATTTAAGTGATCGTGAAAGCGGTAGTTATCCGCGCCAAATCCCAATGTCTTGTGCCACTTCATCCTTTTCTCTTTCCAGAATTCATACCACTTCATTTCCTCACCGGGTTTCACAAAATATTGCATCTCCATTTGCTCAAATTCGCGCATGCGAAAGATGAACTGGCGAGCCACAATTTCGTTTCTGAATGCCTTTCCTATCTGGGCAATGCCGAACGGGATTTTCATCCTTCCGGTTTTTTGCACATTCAGAAAATTTACAAAAATACCCTGGGCCGTTTCGGGGCGCAGGTAAATTTTATTGGCATCTTCTGCGATAGATCCCATCTCGGTGGAAAACATCAAATTGAACTGGCGCACTTCCGTCCAGTTTTTGGTGCCCGATATGGGGTCGGCAATTTCAAGATCATCGATCAGTTGCTTCAACGCAGCCATGTCGTTGTTGGCAAGGGAGGTCTTCAACTTCTCGTTGATCTCGTCAATTTTCTTTTGGTATTCCACTACGCGTGGGTTGGTGGAAATAAACATGGCCCTGTCAAAATTTTCAAAACGCTTGGCAGCTTTCTCAACTTCTTTTGCAATTTTTTCTTCCAGTTTCTCAATCACACCTTCAATGAGTTGATCGGCCCGGTAGCGTTTTTTGGAATCTTTGTTGTCAATCATCGGATCATTGAACGCATCTACGTGGCCCGATGCTTTCCAAATGGTTGGGTGCATGAATATGGCCGAATCAATGCCCACAATGTTATCGTGCAGCAGCGTCATGAACTTCCACCAATATTCTTTGATGTTGTTTTTTAGTTCCGCCCCGTTTTGTCCATAGTCATACACCGCACTGAGGCCGTCATAAATTTCGCTGGAGGGAAAAACAAACCCATACTCCTTGGCATGGGATATCACGTTTTTGAAAAGATTGTCCTCTTGGTTTGCCATAAGAGGCAAAGATAGAAATTATGTGTTAGCCACAGAACAATGATGATTTGATTGAATTCAAATTGCCGCAGATGACAAATGCCGTCCCGATGGCAACGTCATTAACTAAGGCCTGATGAGGTGAACCACACCCTTCTGCTGATTTATTCTTTCAATTTTGGATGGACCTTAATTTTCTGACACCTTACCAGGCCGCGAAATTCTCTACACCTTACTTTCGAATGTTTGCCAATAAAAAGACCCTTCAACAAAAAACAATATGACGGTGCCGGATTTTTTACGAAACTTCCAGCCTATTTGATCTGGGGCTGACTAAGATTTAAACCACAACCATGAACCGATCCCTATTCGTATTGTTTCAGAAATTCGCAAGAGTATGTAAAGCTTGTGGGCGGACAGTTCTGGTGGCACAGCTTTCCTTGCGTACGAAATATCATGAGCCGTTTTATTGGGGCGCATTTGTCATGGTGGGGGAATTGAGGTGGCAATAGCCGTCATCCCAATTTTTATAGCCCCATGCGGGGCGGCATTTTGGTAACAGAACAAAGTTGAAGTAGTATCAAAGCCCCAGCGGGGGCGGCATTTTGGTAAAACAAGATTGAAATAAACAACCAGCCCCTGCGGGGCGACACTTCCTATGTCAAATACATATTCTCAAATCACCATCCATTCCGTGTTTGCTGTAAAATACCGGGAGAACTTTATCACCAAAGAATGGCGCGATACTTTACACCAATATATTTCCGGAATTATAACCGGCAAGGGAGCAAAATCCCTGGCCGTAGGAGGATGGAAAGACCATGTCCACATTTTGTTTGGAATGCCTGTTACCACCAACGTTTCCGATTTCGTGGGAGCAGTAAAGGCGAATAGCAGCAAATGCCCGCCTGACCGGACGGGCAGGGATAAACGAGCAACATTTTCTAAAAGGCAAGTTTCAATGGCAGGAAGGCTATGGGGCTTTTTCTTATTCCAGGAGCCAACGTGATACCGTAATCAAATACATTGTGAATCAGGAAGTTCATCATCAAACAAAAACATTCAGGGAAGAGTATTTAAAAATGCTTACCGATTTCGAAGTGGAGTACGATGATAAATATTTATTTGAGTTTTATGATTGATGGCTCAATTCAAAATGCCGCCCCGATGGGGCTTACCGAACAAGACCCATATATTTATTACCAAACTGTCAGCCCGATGGGCTTTTGTTTCCACGATTTTGGAAAGCCGCAGAGGGGCAATATTTTGGTAACAAAAACAAATTGAAATAAAATGAGAAGCCCCAGAGGGCATACGCGTAAACTTAAGCCCGCCAATTGGCGGGCGAAATTTTGGTAGAAGGAAGATATGGGCGATTGGTCAAGTGCCGTAGGTACGGCATTATTTAAGCTCGGACAGAATTGTTCAATTGAATAATACGTTTGTGTTTCCCTCAATCTCGAAACTTCAATTCCTTAAGTTTACGCGTATGCCCAGAGGGGCGAAAATTTAAATAGTCCACAACCTAATTTAAAAACCAACCATGAAACGTCTATTGCTTTTTCTACTACTAGCTAATTGCACCTCCCCCCTCTTCCCCCAACAGCCCAAGCGCCTCGAAGTTTTATTCCTGGGCGACAAAGGCCATCACAATCCAATAGACCGCGTGCCTTCATTGATGGCAAGCCTCGGGCCAAAGGGGATCAACTTCACTTACACCGACAAGCGCGAAGACCTCAACTCCGAAAATCTAAATAAGTATGATGCGCTGATGATCTATGCCAACTGGGATGAGATTGCGCCATCGGAAGAAAAAGCGTTGCTCGATTTTGTGGCTTCGGGAAAAGGGTTCTTGCCCATCCATTGTGCTTCGTATTGTTTTAGAAATTCGCAAGAGTATGTGAAGCTCGTGGGCGCACAATTCTGGCGGCACACGATGGATTCTATCAAGACCGAAACGGTGCAGCCCAATCATCCCATCATGCAAGGCTTGAAACCGTTTACAGCTTTCGATGAAACGTATCTGCACAGTCAACTGCAACCCGACAATAATGTCTTGGCCGTGCGCGAAATAAAATCCGACCAACAAAAAGATAAACCTGATTTTAAAACCGAACCCTACACTTGGACGCGCACGCATGGCAAAGGAAAAATTTTCTATACGGCTTACGGCCACGATGAAAGAACTTGGGAACAAAAAGGATTTCAAGAACTGATTTACAACGCGATTTTGTGGAGCGTGAACGACAATGCGCTCGCTTCCTTTAAAATGCGAAACCCAAAGCCCTTTGAATTTAAAGGCGCGAACCTTCCCAACTACGAGAGGCGACCCGGTGAGCAGTTGCAACAGTTGCCGTTATCGCCCGAAGAATCCATGAATCATATTCAAGTGCCTGTTGATTTTAATTTGGAATTGTTTGCAGCCGAGCCGAACGTGATGCACCCCATCGCCATGAGCTGGGATGAGCGTGGCCGCTTGTTCGTGCTCATCACCAAAGATTATCCCAACGAGCGCAAGCCCGAAGGCGGAAGTGATTTTATTTTGATTTGTGAAGACACCAACCAGGATGGCAAGGCCGATAAGTTCACGCGCTTTGCCGATGGCCTCAGTATTCCAACTGGGATGGTCTTTGCCAATGGCGGCCTGATTGTGTCGCAAGCACCCGACATGTTGTTTTTAAAAGACACCGATGGCGATGACAAAGCAGACATGAAGAAAGTTTTGTTCACGGGCTTCGGCACGTTCGATACACACGCGGGCCCATCGAGCCTACGCTATGGATTTGACAATTGGATTTGGGGATGTGTTGGCTACTCGGGCTTCAAAGGAAAATTGCCGGAAACCGATTCATTAAAATTTGGCCAGGCGTTTTTCAGGTTCAAGCCCGATGGCAGCAAGATGGAGTGGATGACCACCACATCGAACAACACGTGGGGCTTTGCCTTCAATGAAACCAATGATGTGTTTGGCTCCACCGCCAATAATTCGCATGGCTGGTACATGGCCATTCCGCACCGTTATTTCAATTCGGCCAACCTCATTGACAACGGCAGCCGCAGCACCGACACGCACCGCGACATGAAACCCATCACGGAAAAAGTTAGACAGGTAGATGCTTTCGGTGGGTTTACCGCAGCAGCCGGTCACAACTTTTATACGGCCCGCGCTTTCCCAAAAAAATATTGGAACAACATCGCGTTTGTGGCAGAGCCAACGGGCCACATCCTTCATCAAAATAATTTGGTGAAAAAAGGAACAGATTTTTATGATGCCGAAGCATTCAACTTAATGGCCGGGGCCGATGAATGGTTCTCGCCTGTGTTTGCCGAAACAGGTCCCGATGGCGCGGTGTGGGTGGCCGATTGGTACAGTTATATTATCCAACATAATCCCGTGCCCAAAGGATTTGACAACGGGCCGGGCAATGCCTACCAAACCGACCTCCGCGATTTTACACATGGAAGATTGTATCGAGTATCGTACAAAAATGCACCAGCATACAAACCCATCTCGCTCTCGATGAACGATGCCAACGGATTGCTGGCCGCACTTAAAAGCGACAATATGTTTTGGCGCATGCACGCGCAGCGGATGTTGATTGAGCGTGGACAAAAAGATATTGTGCCGCAATTGATTGACATGACAAAAGATCAATCGGTTGATGCCATCGGAATAAATGCCACCGCCATCCACGCCTTGTGGACATTGAAAGGATTGAACGCCTTGGATGATGCAACATTGGCCACAGCATTGAAACATCCGCTGGCCGAGGTTAGAAAAAATGCACTCAAGATTATGGACAATACAGTCTGGTCGGTCGAGCAAATTGTGTCGCTTGATTTATTGAACGACAAAGACCCGCTCGTGGTGCTCAATGCTTTGTTGGTGTTTTCAAAATCACCGCTCAATGCTCAGGCCGAAAAAGTTTTCTTCGACAGGATGAACAACGCAACCGAAGTGGACGACCGATGGCTGCCTGATGCGTTTGCCTGTGTGCTTACCGCGAACAAAGGCAAGCTGATGAAAAAACTTATGGCAGCACAGATAAAAAAATCTACAGGCCACGCAAAAGTTGCTCCCGTCATGGACCATTCACAACGCACCATGGCACCAAAAGCCGCAACCAAACCAACCGAAGGAATTGATTTGATAGTGACCGATATTAAAATTGACCCGGCCACGCCCGCAGTGCGCGAAAGGATTACAATTACTGTTGATGTTAAAAATCAGGGCACCAAAGATTTGGCAAAAGATATTTTCGTTCCTCTGGACATCCGCTTTGAAGGCATGGGATTGCGCGTGGACCAAGTGAGCAGAAATTATAATGAGGGAATAAAAGCAGGCCAAACAATTTCCATCACCAAAAACATCAACGGCCCATGGGTGGGCAACATCAGTTTCTATACCGACATCGTGGGCGATTATGATTTGAATGTGGCCATTGATAAAGACAACGAGCTTGCCGAAGGCAACAAAGGCAACAACACCCTCGCGAAAAATATCAGCTTTGCGTTGCCGCCCAACATGAACGCCTACTCCCTCGAAAGAGCGATAAGAAGTTACGCCTCGGTTTCGCCTGCCGACACGTTGGTTTCTATTTTAAAAAAATCGCAGGCATTAGATGCTGTCGGTAAGAACTCTGTGGTGAAAGCCATTTCGGAAGGCTGGAACTACCAATTGAAAAATGTGAAAGTGAATGCAGCCAACAAAAATTTTTTGACATTGCTGAACAAAACCGGAAATGAGCGGCTCACCAAATTGATGACAGCCTGGAACGCCATGCCCGAAACCAAAAAAGCAACCGATGTTAAAACAGTTAAAATAAAATCGGTGAGAGACCTCATGAAATTTGACATCACCGAGTTTACGGTAAAGCCGGGGCAATCCGTTGAAATCATTTTTGAAAATCCCGATGCCATGCAGCACAACATTGTAATCGTAAAGCCTGGCACCAACGAAAAAGTTGGCAAAGCTGCCGACAAAATGCTGGACGATGAAAAAGGTGTGGAGAAAAATTATGTACCGCCCTTGCCCGAAGTACTGTTTGCTACTCCACTAATAAACGCTGGCCAATCTTTCACACTCAAATTCAAAGCACCATCGCAGGCTGGAGACTATCCTTTCATTTGCACGTTTCCGGGGCATTGGCAGTTGATGAGTGGGGTGATGAGGGTGAGGTAGAAAAGTAGAAGGGCTGATTGGAATGATTTTCATGAATTGCAGAGAACTTACCCGGAAGCCTTCCCTGTTGGGGACGACAGAGCTGTGTTTGATATAAAAGGAAACAAGCACAGGTTGGTTGTTAGAGTTGTGTTCAGCTACAGAACGATGCAAATCAAATGGATAGGAACTCGCACTCAATACAATGAAATTGATGTAGAACGAATAAACAAATACTGAAAATGTGGACATTGATAGAATCAGAAAAGGAACACCGTGAAGTTTTAAATCAGATTGAAAAGCTGTTCAACGAATCACCCTCGATTGGTTCGGCCAAAGACAAGGAATTGAAATTGCTTATTCACTTGGCGGATAAATTTGAGGAAGAGCATTACCCCATCGGAAATCCTGACCCCATAGAATTTAAATGAGTGCGGGTGTCATCAAAAAACTCACTTGCCTTTAAGCAACACCTCAATTAACCAACACTTCATCCACCAGCAGTAGGGCGGCCTTGTCTTTATTCTTATGCCAACCCGGAAGTTTCATTATGGGCTTCGCTATGATTTTTAAGAAAGAAATTTTTTGCTGCGGCATGGTGCATTCAATCAACTGAATAAATGGCTTTCTATAATCTTTGGGATGCTCTGGTTTCATACGGGTTATCAATTTTAGCTGCGTGGGTGACGGCCCTGCCCAAATTTCAATGGTGGCCGGGGGAAAAATAGATGTCTCCGTTTCAATGAGGGTGTTGATCGCGATGGATGAAATCATCCTTGGTGCTTTAAACTCAAGCAACAGTTCCATGTCATTTTTATTGAACCCTGCCCAATTGTTGGCCCAAGCCGGACTGTTGGCATTGAACGTTCCAAGCTGATGGTCGAAAAATGTTTTCGCACCATTGGCGGGGTGAACCCGATTGAGCCGCGAGAGCAACCTGATACTGTCGGGCTTATGGAAACTGCGATAGACATTTAATATAACTACATCGCTGTGCAACCATCCCAACTTGTAAGCGCGGGTTTTGATGGCCGTGCTTTTTTTCAAAACAGTATGGTTATTGAAAACTTGCGAAGTGCTGTCGGGCTCGCTGCCATCGGTGGTGAAGTGGATGTTTACATCGCGCACGGGATGAAACAGTTGCAGTTGAATGGAATCGTCAAACACTGCGGACTTATGTTTCAATCGCGGAGGGTTGAGCTTTATCAAACTGAGGGCATCCTCTTTCGATATGCCAAGAAACTGAATGTTTTCATTCTCGGTTTGCAATTGCATTAGCTCGTCAGGCGTCAGTCCGGTTTTCCAAAGGGCAAGGGTGTTCAGGTTTTTAAAATCAGGAATGTATTTTTTCAAATCTTGATAATTGACCTTAGTTCCTGAAAGCGATAAACTTTTCAACTTTGTCAGTGCCGTGAGCGTAGCCAATCCTTCACCAGAAATATCCGTAAAGTTTAAATTCAGTCTCCGCAGGTTTTCAAATTCCGCCACACGTTTCAAATCAATTTGGGTGATGGGCATTTTGCTTAGCTCCAAGGAGACAATCTGAACCTTCACGTCCATTAGTTCATTCAATGTTTCCGCAGAAAAATTTTCTTTGTTATAAATATTCACCGACAAGGCCGGAGAATTTTTTGCCACGGGCGACACAACCCGGTAATCGGTATTGAGCATTTCAATCGTCTCGGCATCTGCAGCTTCAAAATCAAATGGCTCATCCCCTGTTTCACTTGAATTGAGAAAAGCGATTGCACGAAGTCTCAAAGAATCATTTTGCGGCAGCGTAATTATCCGTTGATTAAACTTGACATTGGTTTTTATCCACCAATGCAACAACTCCTTCTCTTCCTGAGTGAGTTGCGTGTTGCCCGTTGGCGGCATGTGCTTCTTATTTTCTGGCTGAAGGTGGATACGTTTCATCAACAAACTATTTTCCGGATTGCCCGCCACAAACAACTTACCCGATTTTCCTCCCTTCCAAATAAATACAGAATCGGTAAGCACTAATTTTCCTTTTAGCTTGTCGGGGTTGTGACAGCCTATGCACTTGCTTTCCAATATCTGTTTTATCAAATGGTCAAAAATTTTGGCTTGTTCGATGGGAACTGCCTCGGGAGTATCATCCACAATGGGTTTCCAAATGAAACTCTCACCGTGTGTTAAGGTGGCCCCAAAATGGCCGGTGAGAATAAGGCAAACGGTAATAATAAGCGCGCCCGATTTGGCAATGATTGAATCATATCGCTTGGAATTTTTTCGCACAGCAAAAACAAGGGAACCGAAAAAGAAAACACTCACGCCCCACCATTTGTGCCACCCCAAAACTTCGGGGCCATATCCACCTTCTTTGGATAAGAACAAGCCCATGACTACGGTAACACCCGCAGCAATCACGCCCACTAAAAACAACGTGGAAGTGAAGTTTTTATAGAATGGTTGATTTTTACTTTCCGTTTTGAATGGAAGAAATTCCATCACCATAGAAATCAACAAGAGCGCGATCGGAAAATGAAGGAGCAACACATGCATCCGGCCAACGGGTTGCAACCAGGTTGGAATTTGAAGTTCGCTTTCAAACAATAAAATAAAGAGGATGAAAAAATTTAAGGCAAATAAAAAATTGCCAGCATAAACATAGGGGCGGCCTTTCATGAAATCCTAAACCAAAATATCTTTTATAATCTTTCCTTCCACATCCGTTAAGCGATAGCGCCTGCCCAAATGCTTGAACACCAACCTCTCGTGGTCAAGGCCAAGCTGATGCAACACCGTGGCATGAAAATCATGAACGTGCACGGGGTCCTTCACCACATTATATCCAAACTCATCCGTCTCTCCGTAAACAATGCCAGGCTTCACGCCACCGCCTGCCATCCAAATACTAAAGCAACGCGGATGATGGTCGCGGCCATAATTATCCTTTGTTAATTTTCCCTGGCTGTAGTTGGTGCGCCCAAACTCCCCGCCCCATATCACAAGAGTTTCGTCCAACAACCCACGCTGTTTCAAATCGGTTACCAATGCTGCCGAAGCTTGGTCCACATCTTTTGCTTGCTTGGTGATTTCATAAGGCAAGTCGCCATGTTGGTCCCATCCTTGATGATAGAGTTGAACAAACCGCACACCGTTCTCCGAAAGTTTTCGTGCCAGCAATGTGTTGGCCACAAAAGTGCCCGGCACTAAACAATCGGGGCCATACAATTTTATAATGTCATCGGGCTCTTGCGATACGTCCATCACCTCGGGCACCGATGTTTGCATGCGATAAGCCATTTCATATTGCTGGACTTTTGCGGTTATCTCAGGGTCTCCAAATTCCTGATACGAAAGTTGATTGAGTGACGAAACATTGTCCAACATCCGCCTCCTGTTTTCGCGGTCCATGCCCTTTGGGTCTTTTAGAAACAGAACTGGATTTTCCCCGTTGCTAAATTGAACACCCTGATGGATGGAATCCAAAAATCCATTCGACCAAAGTTTGGTATAAACCCCTTGTCCGTTTCCAATGCCGCGCGAAAGCAAAACAGTGAACGCGGGAAGGTTTTTATTTTCACTTCCAAGTCCGTAGCTCAGCCACGAACCCATAGATGGTCTGTTGCCTTGTTGTGCGCCCGTCTGCAAAAAAGTTAAAGCAGGGTCATGGTTGATGGCCTCGGTAAACATGGAGCGCACGATACAAATGTCGTCCACAATTTTTGATGTGTAGGGAAACAGATCGCTAATCCATGCGCGCGACTCACCGTATTGTTTAAAATCCACAAACGAACCTGCCAACGGAAAAGTTGTTTGAGAGGCCGTCATACCCGTCAGGCGCTGCCCCATTCTAATAGATGCAGGAAGTTCCTGCCCGTTCATCTCCCTCAGTTTGGGTTTGTAGTCGAATGACTCCAACTGCGAAGGCGCACCATTTTGAAATAAATAAATTACCCGCTTTGCTTTGGGTGCGTAATGGGGAACGCCCGGTGTGAAGTCTTGATCTTGATTTTTTCCATTGCCAAAAAGCCCGGGCACCAACAACGAACCCAAAGCCATGCTGCCCAAGCCCAAACTTGCTTTCGACAAGAAACGTCTGCGGTTGATGTTGAGGCCGTGTTCCAATAAGCCCTCTTTCATTTCAAAAAGTGTTTTAAAGTTCCTACGATGTTAATGAAATAAAACGTGTGCTGGTGCAAGAAAATTTATCCCTCACAAATCCCTCTCCTTGGATCACCTCTCCGTGGTTCGTGATGACACGTGAAGACACAGACCGAGGAGACAGTGCATCGTATCCTCAACATTCAACACTCAACACTCGTCATTCAAACTTCAATTTCCTTCTCCTAAAATGGAAGTACGATTTACGAATGTTGATTTTTGAATGTTGAAGTTCAACGCCTTCCAACTCCGTGGTCTGTGTCCTCACAGACCACTTGGGTCATGCTGTTTCGGTCTGTGAAGACACGTGATGACACGAACCAATAATTTTAATTACTACCTCGTTATCGCTTCCTCCAAATTATAAATCGAGCTCACCACCTGCATCATCGCGGCCAATTTTATTGGGTCTATTTTTTTGGGGATGGGATATTCTCCCACATCCAATAAATTGTTAGCTGCCAAGGAAGAAATGTTTTTTAGTTCGCCATCAAAATAATTTTGCAGCATCGCGATTTCTTTTTCGCGTGGCATGCGGCAAATAATCAACCGGAAGGCTTTTGTGATTTTTTCTTGTGTGTTGCTTTCTTCCTCCAACAATGTTGCGGCAAGCACCCGCGAAGCTTCCAACACGGCCGGGTCGTTCATCATCTGCAATGCCTGCAAGGGTGTGTTGGTGCGCAACCGTTTTACTTCGCATTGGTCGCGGTTGCTGGCATCGAAAATCCCCATGGTAGGTGGAGGAACGGTACGCTTCACAAAAGTATAAAGCCCTCTGCGATATAGGTCGCTGCCGTGGTCTTGTTTATACACCGATAAAATTCCGCGCCCGGATGTGGCACCTTCCCACAAACCTTCGGGCTGATATGGTTTTACACTGGGGCCACCGATAGTTTTCACGAGCAAGCCGCTGGAGGCCAACACCAAATCGCGGATGAACTCTGCGTGAATGTGATAGCGTGAAGCGCGCGCCAAATAAATATTGTCGGGGTCGGACTTTAATTTTTCCTCCGTTATCACAGCCGATTGACGATACGTGGCTGAAGTCACCAATTGCTTCACCAATCTTTTTATGTCCCAACCATGCGCCATGAAATCCACCGCAAGCCAATCTAACAAGGCCGGGTGCGATGGCAACTCACCTTGCATCCCAAAATCGCCAGAAGTTTTTACCAATCCCTTTCCAAAAAATTCCTGCCACATTTGATTTACAAAAACCCGTGCTGTTAACGGATGTCGTTTATCAAACAACCACTGAGTTAATCCCAACCTGTTTTTTGGATATGCATCATCGAAAGGCAAAATGGACGCGGGAGTGCCTGCGGTAACTTCTTCACCGGGGGCATCATAATTTCCGAGCTTGAGCAAAAAGGTTTTCCGCAGCGTATCCAAGTCGCCCATAATCGAAACAATCAATTGGTTTGTGTCGCTTTTATTTATGAACGAGAGAATGCCTTTCAAATCCTCTTTCGTGATTTCCATCAATGGTTTCTTCGCATAGGTTTCGGGCCCACCCACCACCGACTCAATGCCAAACTCATTTACATTGTTGAAGAACGCATACAGCCGATAATAATCTTTCTGCGAAAACGGGTCGTACTTATGATCGTGGCAATGGGCACATTCAATTGTTACTCCCATCAACGCTTTGCCGAGCATATCCGTGCGGTCTGTTACATACATGGAGCGGTATTCTTCTGGAATAATGCCGCCTTCTTCGGTGATTTTATGATTGCGGTTGAAACCCGTGGCGAGGAGCTGCTCTTTGTTCGCATCGGGAAGGAGGTCGCCCGCCAACTGCCAAGTAATAAAATCTTGATAAGAAATATTTTGATTGAAGGCTTTGATCACCCAATCGCGCCACGGCCATTGCGTGCGATAGCTATCATCTTGAAACCCATGCGAGTCGGCAAAACGGGAGATGTCCATCCAATGCACGGCCATTTTTTCTCCATACGCTCGGTGCTGCAATAATTCATCAACTATTTTTTCATAGGCGTCTTTGCTATCATCGGCCACAAACCTGTCCATCATTTCGAGCGATGGCGGCAAGCCTATCAAATCAAAGCATACCCGTTTTAATAAACGTTCCTTGTCGGCCTCTTCGTTGGGTTCAAGCCCATGCTGTTCCTGTTGATGCAAAATGAAATAGTCAATCTCATTTTTTGGCCACTCCTTATTTTCCACGTGAAGCAGGCCGCGGTCTTCGGGCGCAATAAATGACCAATGCCGCTCGTACTTGGCTCCTTGCTCTATCCATTTTTTTATAAGCGTGATTTCGCGCGATGCCAACGTCAACTTGGAATTTGCAGGCGGCATTTGCAAAGCGGTATCTTGAGATGATATGCGCAAGAACACCTGCGAAAGTTCGGGCTTGTCCGGCACGATGGCATGCCAGGATGGATTTTCGTCCAACACTTTATAGGCTTCCTCGGCTATATCCAACCGTAACCCAACTTGCCTTTTGTTGGCATCGGGGCCGTGGCATTTAAAACATTTATCAGAAAGGATTGGCCGGATGTCAAAATTGTAGCTGATGGAATCGGGGATGGCGGCTTCATACGCTTGGTTGTCCCCACGCTGATCACAAGATTGAAAAATCTGTATGGAAAAGAAAAGTGCTGTGAAATATAAATAGAGTTTGCGTTTACGCATTTTATTGTTGGTGTTTCATCACAAGTTATTATTTACGGCAGATATAAACAATGAGAAGATTAAGTTTGGGCTGGATAGGTTAACCCTGTGGGGATGAAAGTTAAATTGATTTATAAATTGGTGTGTTGGGACACGAACCGAGACAGTAGTCTGCGAGGTTCGGGTTGATCTCAAAGCTTTAAAGTATATTGGCGATAAAAACAAACGACCTATGATCAACAAAAAAATCCTCATCATAACGGGCGATGCCGGTGAAAGTTATGAAACGCTTTACGCGATACACCGCTTGCAAGAGGCCGGCTATCAACCGGTGATCGCCTCAACTTCTGTAAAACTTATGAACCTTGTCATCCACGAATTTGAGCCAGGGTGGGACACCTACAAAGAAAGCAAAGGTTACCGGGTTGAATCGGATATTAGTTTTGATGATGTAAACACCGATGAGTATGAAGCGGTCTTGTTGATTGGAGGCCGTGCGCCAGAATATTTGAGGAACAATTCAAAAGTAATCCAGATCGTGCAGCAATTCAGCGAGAGCGGCAAATACATTTTCGCCATTTGCCACGGCATACAGATATTGGTAACGGCTGGCTTAGTCAACAAAAAGAGGATCACGTGTTATGAGCATGTAAGGTTTGAAGTGGAAAGTTGTGGAGGCATTTATGTTTCAACAGACCAAGCTGTGCGCGATGGTAAGATCGTAACCGGGCAAACATGGCAGTCGCACCCGGAGTTTTACAGGCTTGTGTTTGATTGTTTGAATGAGGCGGTGTGAGCAGTTACATTCACGCGAAACTCATAAAAATTTTCTTTAGATTTACCTTTGTCATTGCTACATCAACCATGAAAAAAATCCAGATCATACCATTTGAAAACAAGAAGGACGCACAGGTGGAACTTGATATGAAAATGACGTATGCTGAACGATGGGTACGAATGTGGGAGTTGATAGAATTGAGCATCGCCTTTTCACCAACAAAACAATTGAAAGTGTTTGATCAAGACGATAAGTTCATTACACTCAAACGGATAAAATGATTTCACTTAAGGAAGCGGCTGATTTTCTTTCCTTGCTTAACAATAACAATGTTCAGTATATAATCATAGGCGGTGTGGCTGTCAATGTTCATGGATTCACACGCGCTTGATATTTGGTACAACCCCAGTAAGGAAAATTTTCAAAGGTTGCTTACCACGATAAAAACTTTTGGCTTTGATGTTGCCCCAATTGAAAAATTAGAAAACTATGACCTGAAAGGTTTTATCCGTCTTCCGATGGAATCTTTTTATTTGGAAATGCTTGCGATAATAGATGGAAAATTAAACTTCGATGAGACTTACAAAAAAGCAATCCAATTTAATTTTGAAGGTATTCTTGTACCTGTAATCGGCTACGATGATCTCATCCAAAATAAAATAATGTCGCGCAGGGCAAAGGACTTAGAAGACATAGCCCAGTTGGAAAAGAGGAAAAACAGGAAAGGCTAATTTCTTCCAAATCTGAATCCACATCATCGGGTTACCTGTTTTACGAAGTATTCTTTAATTTAATATTTACCCGGTAGAGATGGAAATAGGCATCGGGCTTGCCGGCCGGTATCCGGATTCTTGGCGGGAATTCTTTCTTGCCAACTTGATGACCTTAAAATTTTCCCGGAGAACAGTAAGTTGGTGGTGACCGGGGGCAACCCAGAGGACAAGTTATTTAAAGTTTCTGCTTCCTTGGGCGGAGGCTTTCTTAAAGATTATGTGGTGATGTTCAGCTATGCAACCTCGCAGTTGTTCATCAAAAGCAAACGGGACATTTAATTAACAACGTAAAGACTGTGAAGATTGCTTAACCTCATCGTAACCTTATCATAATGCAAAAATTTTTGGGAGACAGAACTGCGCCAGGTGCGTAAGTACACCTGCAAAAAAATCAGGAGAGCCAAGCTACACCGCGTGCAACTTTTTCTTCCTCTCCTGGCGCAACGCCTGACGGATTTCTTTTAAGGCTTCCTTTTTAAAAGCCTTCTGATGATCTATTTGGAAAGGTTGGTTGAGAATGCCTTTGATATACAAAAGCACCTCTTCCATTTGCACCTTGTCCATGGCATCTAAGCTTTGTAAAATTGCCAGTTTGGGTGATTGTAACATACAATTAGTGGTTGTTGTTACTGGCAATAACGTAAATAAGGAGGCACAAGTTCAAGGGCAACCGTGATGGTTAACAAAAAGGTAAAATGGGAGTAATGCGTTGATGCGATCGCTCAAAAAATAAAATATGACATCAGGAAAATGATGATCAATATTATGGCCAGCCATTTTACCCACGGGCTGTGGCCTGAAAATTCATAACCGCAAATAGGGCATCCCTTGCTTTTGTCGTCAATTTGCATGGCGCACGATGGGCATTCTTTCTTTTTCATAGAGTTCGGAAATTGAACCACGGAGATCACAAAGAAACTACGCACAAAGAACACAAAGAAAATAAATGGCACTCTGTGACCTTCGTGTAACCTTCGTGTGCTTTGTGGTCAAAACTTTTAACCACGAAGATCACAAAGAAACTACTTACAAAGATCACAAAGAAAAATAAATGGCACTCTGTGACCTTCGTGTAACCTTCGTGTGCTTTGTGGTCAAACTTTTAGCCACGAGGCGCAAAGGCGTAATGTTGGATTTTTCTGGTGCCCTATAAAAATTTTATAGTGCAATCTGTTAGGCACCCCATTATTTATTCCATTGCTAAACTGGAAAAAAAATCCGAAATTGAAAGAACAAAATTACCAAAATGAAAAGATCATTGAGTAAACGGTTGTTTCCACTGGCTTTTATTTTTATCAGCACACTGGGCCTTGCCAACTCCATATTATTGCCGATGGATGAAATGCAAAAAAACCATTTGAAGGCTTATGGCATTACCTATTTCATGTTGCAACAAGGCATTGAAGTAGATTGGCTGCTCAACTATCGCGGAGGAAGTTTTCTTGCACCTTACTCGCAGGCGATTCAAAATGAATGCACCGTGCGAGGGGTTTCGTTTGACGTGATCTCATCGGCCAAAGCAAACCTGATCCTTCAGGGCATCGCAAGCCCCGATGCCAACATGAACATAGTGCGGTTGGAGACGGTGCCGAAGGTTGGTGTTTACTCTCCTAAAAATGAATTGGTGAACGATGACACTGATGCCGTGATGAATGTGCTGGACTATGCAGAGATACCCTACACCATTTTGTATGATGAAGAAGTACTGAAAGAAGAGCTTATAAAATTAGACTGGCTTCACCTCCACCATGAAGATTTTACCGGCCAACATGGACGTTTTCTGCGCAGGGAATCGGCCGTGATCGAGGCAAAGATACAGGAGGCCACTGCCCAGCGATTGGGCTACGCGAAGGTATCGGCTATGAAGCTTGACGTGGCCAAAAAAATCAAGGGGTTTTGTGCCGGGGGTGGATATTTATTTGCCATGTGCTCGGGTGCCGAAACATTTGATATTGCGCTTTCCGCGGAAGGTGTGGACATCATTGACGCGATCTATGACGGTGACGATGCCAATGAAGAAGCGGCCCTTGACTTTAGCAAAACCCTGGCGTTCGAAAATTTTACGCTGGAGCCGGGCTCCAGTCGCAGGTTTTCCGACATCAACACGGGCCGGCCCGATTTCTTTGAACCAAGCCGCGACTTTTTCAGGTTGTTCAATTTCTCTGCCAAGTGGGATATCATTCCCACCATGCTCACCCAAAACCATGAGCATGTACTTAAAGAATTTAGTGGCCAAACTTCTGCTTTTAATTCTGCCGTGGTAAAACCCGAAGCATTGGTGCTCGCAGAAAACAAACAGGCGGGCAACGTACGGTACATCTATGGCGAGCTGGGCCGTGGCCATTGGACCTATTACAGCGGGCACGACCCCGAAGGAAAACAAGGCCGGGGAAGAATGCGCACCGACCTCAATCTTTATCCACACTCACCGGGCTACCGGCTTATTTTAAACAATGTTTTGTTTCCATCTGCAAAGAAGAAGAAGCAAAAGACGTGAGGGTTTTCGAGGCCAAAATCAAACTTGTAGTTACGCAGAGTTAGCACCCAATTTTTAATTGAGTATGACAAATGCGTTACGCAAAGTTGCATTACGCAAAGTTGCGTTACGCAAGTTTGCGTAATGCAAAAAGACGTAATAGCACCACATCGTTGATATGGCATCATATGCTTTTTTTAATAAACTCAGGATTTCCGTCTCTGTAGAGAATTTTTTGTATGATCGACATACCGTCTAACACTTATTTTACTTTCAATCAACAAGCCCACATTATTCCACTACCTTTGCCCAAAATAAAAAAAGCTTCACCCATGAAAAAATTATTGATTTTCTTTTTTGTCCTTCTGGTTTCTGTGGCGGCCAAAGATGCCCCTTCCTGGTATTACGAACTCCGGGTTTATCGCTTGGCCGATGCAAACGATGGGGCGCGTGTGGAAGCATATCTTGAAAAAGCACTCCTTCCGTTCCTGCACCGCAGTGGAATAAAAAATGTAGGCGTGTTCAAACCCACGAAAGAAGATACGGTAAACACCAACCGCATTTATGTGCTCATCCCCTACACTTCGTTTTCTCAATTTGAAAAGACCACTACGGCATTGCAGGCCGATGCCAAAACCATTGCCGATGGAAGTGATTATACAAACTCCGCCCACACCGATCCTCCGTATGTGCGAATAGAAACCACCCTGATGCGCGCGTTCAAATTTATGCCGGCACCAGCCGTGCCCAACCTTAAAAGCAGCCGTGAAGAGCGTGTGTATGAGTTGCGCAGCTATGAGGGCGCCACCGAAAAATTGTATCAAAGCAAAGTACACATGTTCAACGAGGGTGGCGAAATAAAACTTTTCAACCGGCTCAACTTCAATGCCGTGTTTTATGCCGAAGTGCTCAGCGGCAGCCGCATGCCCAACTTGGTGTATATGACCAGTTTTGAAAACCGGGCCGACCGCGATGAACATTGGAAAGCGTTTAGTGCATCTCCGGAATGGACAACCATGAAGGTGTTGCCACAATATCAAAACACCGTTTCGAGAAACGAAACAATTTTCCTTACCGCAGCTTCGTATTCTGATTTTTGAGATCAGGCATTCATCAAAATAAAAGATACTACACGTATTTCTGTGAAACCCCGGCAAAGGATAGAAGTGCAAAGCCCGAAGTGCGTTGGACTTGCGTGCGGGCCGGACTTGGAACGGATAGCCTGGTGGCGTTTCGCCATGCCGCCATATATTTTCACAAAAATCCGAGTATGAACAAATAAAAAAGGAGTCTGATTATTTCGGACTCCTTTTTTTTGAGGTTAATGTTTTTGCCAAGGTTTTCGTGGCTTGGCGATACACCCTTTCAAAATTTCTTACGCAGTTCCGCCTTCAGCACGGAAATACTTTGACTTCAGTTTGTCGTCCCACTCATCGGCATAGATGCCCACCCGGTTGAAGGTGCTGGAGATTTCCGATTTATCCAATCCTTCCAATTCGCGGATGGCTTTGATGTAAGCACTGTCTTTGAATACAGTAAACGCAACCCCATACAGGTTATGATTGATCTCGAGCAGTTCTTTCGTAAACAGATGTTGGTTGTTCACAGGCAGGGCACACACTAAGGCGAGAATCTGGAGATAACCATAATCAATAAGTTCTCCCTTTTCATTTTTTCCTTGAAACACATCCACCCAAACAGTGGCCGATCCAAGTTTAAGGTTCCATTGTCCTGGCTGCTGGCCACGGCAAGTGACTGGGTCAACCCCAAGTCCGGTGATGACCGATTCAACCATGTTGTAGTATTGCTGAAAGGCTGGCATAAGAATAAGTTTAGTTGTTGGAATGGATATTGTACGCTCAATAAATGTAGGGTATTGGGAATAGAATTGCAATAGGAAAAATGGTAACCAATGCTCACAGACTTGCGTCATAGCAACATGATCCCAAAAAAAATAAATCCAAATAGCCATGTTCAGAAATTATTTTAAAACTGCCGTGCGCAGTTTGCTAAGAAATCGCTTCTTCTCTTTCATAAATATTTTTGGTCTTGCCGTTGCGATGTCAATTTGCATGGGCATCATTATGCTCGTGGCCGACCAGGTTAATTATGATCGGCATAACGCTAAACGCAATCGGATTTACAGAGTAACCACGGCCGGAGTCAATGAAAAAGGAGTGGAAGATGGAGGGCAACTCAACGCAGCCTCCACCATGCGGCTTCGGCAAGAACTGTTGGAAAAATACACAGGAGTAGAAAAAGCGGTGAGGCTGAAAAGAGGGTTTGGCAATGGTTGGCTTGAATTTGAAAACCAGGATGTAAATATCCCGCTTGCTGGTTTCTATGCCGACCCAGAAGTATTTGAGTTTTTTGAATATGAGTTTCAATATGGTAACGCAGCCACTGCGTTGAAAGAACCCTACACAGTTGTGCTTACCCGCAAGGCCGCCAATAAATTATTCCAAGAAGAGAACCCGGTAGGCTTAACCATAAAGGTAGGAGAGCTTGGAATATTCACCATCACCGGAGTGCTCAAGGAAACATCACAAAAATCACATATCGTATTTGAAGCATTGGCCAGCATGGCCACGGTAAAAAGTTTGGAGGCCAAATCCACATCACCATCGGAAATGGAAGATTGGACTAACTTCTGGAACGGATGGACTTATGTTATGCTCGACCCAGGACAGACACCGGAGGATATTCAGCAGCATCTCGATAAAATATATGAGGAGCATGTTGCAGTGATCGCCAATCCAGACATTTACAAAATGAAATTCCATCTTCAAGGCCTAAGCGACATCACTCCTGGGCCATTCCTTAACAATCCCATTGGTCCTTTTTTGCCCTGGGTATTTATTTATTCTTTAAGTGGGTTGGCCCTCGTCATTTTGCTTTCCTCCTGCTTTAATTTTACCAACCTCTCCATCGCCCGGTCGCTTACACGTGCGCGCGAAATCGGGGTGCGCAAAGTGTCTGGTGCCGCGCGCTGGCAAATCTTCGTACAATTTTTATCGGAGTCTGTTATCATAAGTCTCGCTTCTTTAGTGATTGCGTTCATCTGGCTTTTGTTGGTAAAACCTCTAATCCTTCAATTGAATTTTGCCCGGATCTTCCGGTGGGACTTGGAAGCCAACCTGGTTGTTTACAGTATGTTTTTTCTGTTCGCCATAGTGGTTGGCCTTTTGGCTGGGGTTTTCCCCGCTGTTGTCCTTTCTGGCTTTCAGCCTGCAAAAGTGTTGAAGAGTTTGAACAACTTAAAACTTTTTTCGCGTATGGGGTTGCGCAAGGTTTTGCTGATTTCGCAGTTCACGCTTTCCCTTTTCTTTATACTATCGGTGATTGTCATGTACAATCAACTAAACCTTTTCACACACCAGAATCATGGCTTCAATATGAAGAATAACATCATGCTCAAGCTGAACAACACTCCGCCTCAAACGCTGAAGACCGAACTGTTGAAGTACAATAACATTGTTTCCGTTTCGGCCGCATCGCATATACCGGCTGCGGGCACCAGTCATGGAAATGGTTTTAAAAAGAACCCGGAAGAGAAAGAGTGGACCAATCTCGGCATCTTCAGGGTGGATGAAGATTATATTGCAAACATGGAAGTGGACTTGCTGGCAGGAAAATTTTTCTCTATCGAATATGGTGGATCAAACAAGAACTTCATCGTGATCAATAATGAAGCAGTGAAAAAAATTGGGTATGTCACTCCATTGGACGCCATTGGCCAGGAAGTGTTCAGCCAATATGATTCGGCAAGCAAAAAGATTATCGGAGTAATAATGGATTACAATCACCGTGACCTTACCAGGGCTATCAGCCCTATGGCACTGTTGTATGAACCAAGTCAGTTCAGCCTGCTGCAAATCCGCTACCAGGGCACGTATGAAAACGCGGCAAGGTCGGTAGAGAAAGCCTGGGCTATAGTCAATCCGGGGTTGAAGATTGACTATAAAGAAGTGGAATCGGAAATAAAAATGTTTTACGAAATCGTGTTTGGCGATATAGTAAAGGTACTTGGCTTCATTGCCTTTCTGGCCATCATGATTTCATGCCTGGGGCTTTTGGGCATGGCAACCTACGCAACAGAAACCCGCCTCAAAGAAATTTCTATTCGTATAGTACTGGGCTCAAGCAGTTCATCACTTGTGCTGTTGCTTTCAAAAGGATTCCTATCCATGATAGGTGTGGCGATATTGATCGGTGTGCCTTCCGCTTACTATCTCAACAACCTTTGGCTGGAGTTGATAGCCTACCACACCTCAATAGATTTCAACGTGATTGCGATGGGCGTTTCGATTTTGCTT
Organism: Cyclobacteriaceae bacterium; assembly: GCA_043751075.1. Taxonomy (GTDB): domain Bacteria; phylum Bacteroidota; class Bacteroidia; order Cytophagales; family Cyclobacteriaceae; genus ELB16-189. The sequence goes on from JAYVAI010000118.1 coordinate 26,161, forward strand.
TTGTTTGGTGTGCTCACAGTGGGCTCGCAAACCATACGGGCTACCTTTGTGAACCCACTGGATAACTTGAAGAACGAATAAAAAAACAAAGGCATCTTGTGAGACGCCTTTGTTTTTCCGTTTAGGTGATTCTGCTTATTTAAAATGCTTCAGCATCACCACCTCTTCGGGTTTTAAAAATCTCCATTGCCCGCGGGCAATATCTTTTTTGTCCAACCCTGCATACACTACCCGGTCTAACTTCAATACCTCATAACCCAGCGATTCGAATATCCTGCGCACGATACGGTTCCAGCCAATGTGCAACTCTATGCCAATTTCTTTTTTGTCGTCACTTACAATAGCAAGCTCATCCACAATGGCACGCCCTTCTTCGAGGTGAACCCCTTCCTGTATTTTCACAAAATCACTTTTTGTGATTGGTTTGTCCAGCTCTACTTTGTAAATCTTCTTCGCATTGTAGGATGGGTGTGTGAGTTTGTCGGCCAGGTCGCCATCGTTGGTGAGCAGCAGCAAGCCTGTTGTGTTCCTGTCCAAGCGGCCTACAGGATAAATCCGCGCACTGCCCGCATTGGCAACTAAATTCATAACGGTGTTGCGCTCTTGCGGATCATCGGTAGTGGTGATGAAACCTTTTGGTTTGTTCAATAAAATGTAAACTGGCTTTTCTGCCTTTAGCCTTTTTCCTTCGTAGCGCACATCATCGGTCAGTTTCACTTTGTGTCCCATTTCTATAATGGTCACTCCGTTCACGGTTACCAATCCCATCTTGATCAGTTCATCGGCTTCCCTGCGGCTGCCCACGCCACTGTTGGCGATAAATTTATTCAACCGTATAAGGTCCGGATCGCCCGGGGGGTTGTCCGTTACTTTGGTTGGCCTGGTTGACGTTACGCTTTTTGCTTTGTCAAACGGTTTTCTTTTGAACGGAAGCCCACCCGTGCCCACGTACTTGCGTGTTGGTTTTTCAATTCCTTCACTGCTTTCGGATTGCGGAGCCAGTGACTTTGAATCGGGTTCATCAGTATCCACTTTGGCTTTCTTGATAAAATCTTTTTTTTCTAAAATTTTTTTCCCGAAACCTGTCGCGCTTTTTTCAAAAGGTTTTTCTTCTCCCTCTGCTCTTTTTTCAAATGGCTTCTTGGCGAAGCGCGGTGGCTTGTCGCTGGTTGCGTCAAAAGCAGGTTCACTTTTTCCAAATGGCTTTTCGTCACCTTCCTCCTTTCGGGGATACGGTTTTTTTTCGAAGCGCGAAGGCTCGCTGCGTGAAAACGAACTGGGCTCCCTCTTTTTGAAAGGCCGTTCGCCTCCTTCGTCTTTGCGCCTGTCTTCATTCGGATAAGGTTTTTTATCAAAGCGCGGAGGACTTCCGTCACGCGACCCGATTGAACGGCTATCCCTTTTTTGAAATGGCTTGTCGTTGCCATCCTTTCTTTCAAATGGTTTTTTGGCAAAACGTGAGGGCCGCTCGGTGCCGGAATTGTAAGGGCCGGAATCTCTTCTCTTGAATGGTCTTTCGCTGCCTGTGCCATCGTCCCTTTTTTGAAATGGCTTCTTGCCAAACCGTGGTGGCCCCTCAGGACGTGGAGGGAATGAGTCGGAATATCTTTTTCTAAAGGGCCCCTTCTCTCCTCCTTCCCTACTTGCAAACGGCTTTGAAAATCTTTTTGGGCGATCGCTGCTTCCTTCCTCTTTCCTTCCAAAGGAAGGCTTGCTTGCGCCACCAAACCGCGATGGACGTGTTGATCCGCTTGCGGAGTTATCGCTGCGGGTGAACCGGCCGCGCGGACGCTCATCACCATCAGGTTTATTTTTCTTTCTGTCGCGAAAGGATTTCTCTGCCTCTGTGCGTTTGCCAAAGGATGTTTTACCTCCGGTTGATTTTCGTGGACGTGCCATATATGTGTGTTTAATGAGCCAATTGCCCGATTAGTTAAATCGGCAACTGCAAAGGTCGGTTATAGTTATGAAATGGCCATGCACAATGCTCGCCCAAAGACAAATTGGAGTGATGGAATCATAAATTGCCACGGGCCTGCCTACCGGACAGGCAGGCTTAAGCCCCTTGTCAATGCACACATCTTTCAAATTATTTTTTATCGAATTTGGAATCAATACAAAGTTGGAAGTGGATACAAGAGCCATAGGCTCGGAGCATATTTTAACAACGGATTTTAATCCGTTGTTAGTAACCTCAACCAAGAAAGGAGTGCCATAGGCACGGCACATATATGGCCCGAACCTACGGTTCTTCTCTTGTGATTATAGCCCTAAAAACAACGGACTGAAGTCCGTTGTTACAAAATTGACCGAGGCTACGCCTCTTTGTTATAAAAAGATATGTGCATAGGCAAGGGACTTAAGCCTGCCTGTCCGGTAGGCAGGCCCGTGACAATTGATGATAAATTTCAAGGGACTTTAGTCCCAAGCACAAAACTGTCGTACATCCATCAAAGATCCTGAATCAAAATTTAATGAACACCCTCGCACTCAAAGAACTCCTCTACAAAATGGCCGATGACCAACTCATCCTGGGTCATCGCAATTCGGAATGGACCGGCATGGGGCCTTTGCTGGAAGAAGACATTGCCTTCTCCAGCATGGCACAGGATAAGATCGGCCACAGCTTGGCCCTCTACACCATGCTACAGGAGTTGGGCGAGCAAGACCCCGACACGGTGGCGTTCACGCGCAATGCCAATCAGTTTCATAATTGCCTATTGGTCGAGTTGCCCAATGCAGAATATGACTTCAGTTTGATCCGCCATTTTCTATATGACACAGCCGAAGCCATCCGCTTCGAAGCACTTACCCGATCATCGTACGAACCGCTGGCACAACTCGCTGTTAAAATCCGTGGGGAGTTGCGCTACCATACGCTGCACGCCAACACGTGGATAAAACAACTTGGCTCGGCCACACCCGAAAGCATAGAGCGGCTTCAGAAAGCCCTCGCATATACAATGCCTTTTGCGCTGGGTATCTTTGAAGAATCACCTTACGAAAATGAAATTATTGCAAGCGGAATATTTGAAGGCGAGCAAAAACTAAAAGAGAAGTGGCTGGTGCAGATTGAAAAAATTCTTTCGCAAACCAATTTACGTTTGCCGGATATAAAAATTGTTCAGCCCATGTTAGGTGGAAGAACCGGAAACCACAGCGAGCATCTGCAACTTTTGTTGGATGAAATGAGCGAAGTGTTCAAGATAGACCCTAATGCAGAATGGTAAAAGAATTGACAATGGACAATTGACAATGAACAATGAACCTAGTTTTATGATGGATGTGACCTCAGAGCTACAAAAAATAGTTTCTGCTTTTTCGATTAAGATACAAGCAATACCTGCGCATGAGTTTGATGCAAAACCCAACTCAAACAAGTGGAGCAAAAAGGAAGTGCTTGGCCATCTCATCGACTCCGCGCAAAATAACTTGAGAAGGTTTGTGGTAGGGCAATACGATCATGAACCCAACATTGTATATGATCAGGATTTTTGGGTGAAGGCAAATGATTATCAATATATGAATGACAATGATGCGATTGCAGTGTGGCAGCTATTGAACGAACGAATCATTGCCGTGCTGAAAAAAATGCCTACCGAAAATTACTCACGCCTTTGCAACACCGGAAGAACATCGCCTTCACTTCACACCCTGCAATGGCTTGCGACAGATTACGTAAAACATTTGAAACACCACCTCAATCAAATCATTGCCGGATCATTTGATGTGATCTATCCATAACTTAGACGAGCCAGAACCAAAAAAAAAATCAAAATCAATCCCGATAGCTATCGCGATAGCTATCGGGACAAAATCAAAACTCAAAATCAAAACTCAAAATCAAACTCAAAATCAAACTCAAAATAAAAATTCGTAACCAATGAAACCCAGTGTGGAACAAGTGTATGCGTGGCTGGAACAAGTAAAAGACCCGGAGATACCCGTGCTCTCGCTGGTGGACTTAGGGGTGATAACGGAGGTAGTGATTGATGGAGAAAAAATTACTGTGGAAATGACGCCAACATTTGTCGGCTGCCCAGCTATGGACTACATGAAAACCGAAGTGGAAAATGTTTTGAAAACCCACGGGGTGAAAAATGTAGAAGTGAAAATCACTTTCCGCACACCGTGGAGTTCGGATTTGATTTCGGAAAAAGGAAAGAAGGCCTTAAAAAAATATGGCCTGGCCCCTCCCCCATCTTCTACCATTTTTACCGATCTTGAAATTTTGGAAACGGCTATTTGCCCGCGCTGCGATGGCACCGACACAGCACTGAAAAATCCTTTCGGCCCTACACTCTGCCGCTCCATTTATTATTGCAATACTTGCCGCGAGGCGTTTGAACAATTTAAGGCAATCTGAATGCATAAAAAAAGTAGGCAGTAGGCCAGGTTGCAGTAGGCGGTACAGCCTACTGGTGACTGCTGCTGCGTTCAGTTTCGCGTAAGTCCTCGTTCTCAATTGTACTTCAAAAACTTCATGAGGGCAGTTTCGAACTCTCTGTCACTACAGAAATCCTTCTTGAGTACGAAGAAAAATTAACTGAAATATTTTCTCAAGAAACTGCGGACCTCATCATCGGTGCTTTTATGCTCCTTCCGAATGTAAAAAAAATTGATGTTCATTTTCACATGAGGCTGATTGCCCAAGATAATGAGGATAATAAATTTGCAGATTGCGCCTTTGCCGGAAATGTAAATTTCATTGTAACCGATGACAGACGCTACCGATTACCGACCACCGATTACTGATTACTGATTACCGACCACCGACCACCTCTCAGTACCTTTTCCTCTTCCTGTCTCCCCCACTACCAAACCCTTCTTTCTTCTTAGAGCCATAAAACCCTTCTTTCTTTTTCTCTGAATATTGTTCCCTCTGCGGGCCTTGTGAGTTTGTCATTTCCAATCGCACTTTTCTTCCGCGCACTTCCACACCTTCAAAGCCTTTCATGATTTGCTCGGTAAACTTCTTGTCCACTTCAAAAAATGAATACGCACCTTTCAAATCAATTTTGCCCACAGCCTCGCGTGTTACTTCTCCAAAGTCGCAGATCAATCCCAGCAGAGTTCCCTTCTCCAGGTCGTCCATCTTTCCAACGTTAATAAAGATGCGGTCGCCCGATCCAAACTGCTCACCATCACCACTGCCACTACCGCCCATGTCGCGTGCCGATTCGTATGGTCTTGTCCTGTCGGCCGATTTATTGTTGAGGTCTTTTGCATCGCGATAATATTCGAGAAACCGGTTGAACTCAATCGAAGCAAACCGCTTGATGATATCCTCTTTGCTAAGGTCTCTCAATTCATGATATACCTCCGGCAAGAATGAATCTATCTCTTCATCGTTCACTTCCACCTGCCGCACTTTGTGCACCAAGGCCAATAATTTATTCTGGCAAATTTCGTCACCGCTTGGCACAGCAATCTTGGTGAATTTTCTTTTCAGATTGCGCTCCACTTGTTGGATGCGGCCAATCTCACGCTTGGAAATAATCGCCAACGAAATGCCTTTCTTACCAGCCCGTGCCGTGCGCCCGCTACGGTGCGTGTAATACTCCATTTCATCGGGCATGTTCATGTGTATCACGTGGGTGATGCTGCTCACGTCAATGCCACGGGCGGCCACATCGGTAGCCACCAACAGTTGCAGGGTTTTGTTTTTAAAGCTGCGCATCACGCGGTCGCGTTGCATCTGCGTCAAATCGCCATGGAGCGAATCGGCATTGTAACCGTCTTTGATCAAATGCTCTGCTATTTTCTGAGTATCAATTTTTGTCCGGCAAAAGATCACGCCAAAAATATCGGGTGTGTAATCCACAAACCGCTTCAAGGCCGAGTATTTATCACGCTCGTCCACCACAATAAATTGATGGTCTATGTTTTCGTTGGCCTGATTGCGCTCGCCCATGGTAAGTTCCTTGGGGTTCACCATATAATTTTTGGCAATCTCCCTCACTTCGCGCGGCATGGTGGCCGAGAAGAGCCACACATTTTTTTCTTTGGGCGTGGTGGAAAGTATTTCGTCAATGTCTTCCTTGAACCCCATGTTCAGCATCTCATCTGCTTCATCCAATATCACAAAGCGGATGGTGGTAAGGTTCACCACTTTTCGCGCAAGCAAATCAATAAGGCGGCCTGGTGTTGCCACGATAATGTGGGCACCTTTTTTTATTTTTCTGACCTGGTCGCTGATGCTGGCCCCTCCATACACCGTAACGATGTTGATGTTTTTCATTCCGGCAGCAAAGTTTTCAAGGTCACTGGTTATTTGCACGCTCAGCTCACGCGTAGGCGCCAGGATCAACGCTTGCGTTGTGCGGTCGCTGTCAACTACCAACTCTAATAAGGGAAGGCCAAACGCTGCCGTCTTGCCTGTGCCTGTTTGCGCCAGCCCCACCAGGTCGGTGTTGCCACTTAACAAAATTGGAATTGCTTGTTCTTGAATCGGTGTGGGAGATTCAAAACCCATTAGGCGGATCGTTTCCACCAGTTGCCCGGAAAGTCCTAGGGCGTCAAATGATTTCATTGTTTGTTATAGATAAATTGGCCACAAAGCTAACGCAATTAAATGAAAGTGATATTGTTGGGCATATCGGCATTTCAACGCCCTTATTAAGTTGCATCCGGGCAGAAGTCATTCTTTTGTTCTGTGTATGGTGGATGTAAGACAGCTTTGCAATAAGTTTTTGGCGGCATGGCCCCGAAGTTTCGGGGCCACCGGGCTATCCCTGCCCGTCCGGTCAGGCGGGCGTTGCAAGTCCGGCCACGCTCAAAGCTAACGCACTTCGGGCTTTTCACTGCTATCCCTTGCCGAAACTGATCTACGCTAAGAAACTGTCGCATGTCATGAGGCTCTTGACAAGGATAAATTTGAATTTTTCGTTTACATGCGATATCATTTCATTGGATGGATAGCACACTCAATCCAACGTGTCATTCCGGGCGAGGGGACAATTTTTATTTTTGTTTACGAGCAAACGAGACCCTGCCTACCGGACAGGCAGGCCGGAATCCTGATAAGGCTGAATTTCATTTCAATGAGATCGCGGGTCGGGCACAAAGATTTGTTATGATGATAAAGTTTGCGTTGCCCGCCCGCGATGACAGTTCATAGGATGCGCACAATCCCGATTGAGAAATCGTAACGATAAAGTTTGCCAAACCAACCCGATATGACATTAGTTGATAACTTGCGCGCGCAAAAAAAATGACTGAGAAACAACTATTTCGCTTCAAGCATTTTTCAATAGACCAAAACCATTGCGCCCACAAGGTTGGCACCGATGGTGTGCTTCTTGGTGCGTGGGCCGATGTAAACAATGGCTCCCGTATGTTGGATGTGGGCACCGGCTCCGGTGTGATTGCGTTGATGATGGCGCAGCGCACAGTGCCCCATGCTCTCATTGATGCCATTGACATTAGCTTAGCAGATTGCCAACAGGCGAAAGAAAATGTGGAGGCTTCACCCTGGCGAAAAAAGATATGTGTCAAAAATATAGCCCTTCAAAAACTGGAGGCTGCACCCTACGATCTGATCATAAGCAACCCTCCTTTTTTTATTGATAGTGCCAAGCCACCCACACCCGAACGCACAAGGGCAAGGCATACGGAAACACTGCCACCTGAAGAACTGCTGTTTCATGCGAAGAGACTTTTATCCCCGCAAGGGAAACTTTGCTTGATCCTTCCTGTGGTGGAAGCCAAAAGATTTATTGCCTTTGCCGAAAACACCAAGTGGCATTGCACCAGGCTTTGCGAATTCCGTGCGCGGGCCAGCAAACCTGTGGAGCGTTTACTTTTTGAACTTCGCCTTCACAAAGAAGTTATCCGAAAGGAGTCGTTGATCCTGTATGGCAATGATGGAGCGTGGAGCGATGGTTATAAAAACCTGACACAGGATTTTTATTTGAAATTGTAATTGCCGTCACAGGGAAGTCATTTATTCCATTTATCAAATTTCAACAAATGCCTCCTTGCCCTGAATTATATTTGCGCCTTAATTTTTAAGTCGGTGCGTTTGATCATTCTCACTTTGTTCTGTATAGGTTTCGGCTTCCACGCCAGTGCGCAGCCCCATATCACCATCCGAAAATCCACGGCCCCTATTACACTGGATGGAAACCTGGACGAACCCGATTGGGCAGTTGCTGACGTTGCTTCTCAATTCCATCAACATTTTCCATTCGACACAGCCATGGCCATTGGGCAAACGGAAATACGCCTCACCTATGACGAAAAATTTATTTATGTGGCGGCCAAAATGCACAATGCCGGCATCCGAAAATTTGTGACACCGTCACTGCGCAGGGAT
>JAYVAI010000119.1:0-13286 GCA_043751075.1 Cyclobacteriaceae bacterium
GCATCCCGGCTGTTCCTACCAAACCAGGAGCAGCGAACCTTGCTGGAACTGTTCGGAATCACTTGATTTTAAGGGTGACTTTTTGCGGAACACAGGCGGGTCTATGATCCAATATTCTTTTACATCATGTTGGGCATAATCCCTGAATTTGATTTCACGGTCTATTTTTTCTGTTGACGGTGATAATATTTCCACAATAAAATCAGGTGTTGGGAAAAGCATTTGATTATCCGTAAAAGTATCGGCCACTTCTTTCCTGAAATAGCAAATGTCCGGTTCGTAACTGTTGCGGGTAAGTTCAATCATTACTTTTTCAATACAAATCCTTCCTCCCAGCTTAGTTGTTTTTAAATGATGCAAAAGCAGATAAGATAGATTGGAAGAAATAAGGGAATGTTTCAATCTAACTGGAGAATGAAAAATGGCTTCTCCATTGATGTATTCAACTTTGTCGAACTCTTTGATACTGTTGTAAAAAACTACCCTCTTCTCGTTGTTTTCGCTCAAGATGGAATTTGCTTCTTTGATCAATAAGGCTAAGTCAGGACTTTTTTTCAGTTCTTGCAATAGTTCGGAGTGGGTTAGCATATATCAACTATCGAAAAATTATTAAACCGTTACTACTTGCCGAATTCAAAACAATGTATATGACAGTTTTGTGTTTGGGACTAAAGTCCCTTGAAGTTTATTATCAATTGCCACGGGCTTAAGCCTGTCCGGTAGGCAGGCCCGTGGCAATTGAACACCAGTAGGAAGTGGGCTTCCTGCCCGATCGCTTGGCAGGCGGGTAGCCCAAAATATGGATTGCAAAATTTTCGAACATTCGTTCAAAATCTTTTTTACATATTCCTCCTGTACTGTCCGCCTACTTCAAACAATGACTTTGTTATCTTTCCAAGCGAACAAACTTTACAGGCTTCCATCAACTCGTTAAAAATGTTTTTGTTTTTGATGGCCGCCTCTTGCACATGCTCCATGCTCTCTTGCGCTTTGTTGCCCTGAAATTTGTGCAGCCTCTTTAGCATGGCGATCTGGTATTCTTTCTCTTCGGTGGTGGCGCGTATCACTTCTTGTGGAAGGATAGTGGGCGAACCTTTCGAACTTAAAAAAGTATTCACGCCAATGATGGGATATTCGCCCGTGTGCTTCAACGTTTCGTAATACAAACTTTCTTCCTGTATTTTTCCTCGCTGATACATGGTTTCCATCGCGCCAAGCACTCCACCACGTTCTGTGATGCGGTCAAACTCCGTGAGCACTGCTTCTTCCACCAGATCAGTTAGTTCTTCTATGATGAACGATCCCTGCAAAGGGTTTTCATTTTTGGCCAAGCCCAATTCTTTGTTGATGATCAATTGAATGGCCATAGCTCTTCTTACCGATTCTTCGGTTGGTGTGGTGATCGCTTCATCGTAGGCGTTAGTGTGCAGCGAATTGCAATTATCATAAATGGCATAGAGTGCTTGCAGCGTGGTGCGTATGTCGTTGAAGTCAATCTCTTGTGCGTGCAGCGAGCGGCCGGAAGTTTGGATGTGATATTTCAACATCTGGCTTCGTGCGTTGGCTCCATATTTATTTTTCATGGCCTTCGCCCAAATCCTTCGCGCCACGCGGCCGATCACGGCATACTCTGGATCAATGCCGTTGCTGAAAAAGAAAGAAAGGTTTGGCGCAAACTCGTTGATGTCCATGCCACGGCTCAAATAATATTCCACGAACGTGAAGCCGTTGGCGAGTGTGAACGCCAATTGTGAAATCGGGTTTGCGCCCGCTTCGGCAATGTGATAACCGGAAATGGATACCGAATAAAAATTACGGATGCCGTTGTCAATAAAATATTGTTGCACATCGCCCATCAGGCGCAAAGCAAATTCCGTAGAGAAGATGCACGTGTTCTGTGCTTGGTCCTCTTTTAAAATATCCGCTTGCACGGTGCCTCGCACTTGCGCTAATGTATCGGCTTTTAGTTTTTCATAAATATCTTTTGGCAATACCTGATCGCCTGTTACGCCAAGCAGCATCAAACCCAATCCATCATTTCCTTTTGGAAGTGATCCTTGGTAAGAAGGCCGAACATCTCCCTCTACTTTGGAGAGGGCCGGGGTGAGGTGATACAGTTCGGCAATCTTTTTTCTGACATCTTCTTCCAATCCATTCTTCTTAATATATAGTTCGCACTGTTGGTCGATGGCGGCATTCATGAAATAGCCCAGCAACATGGGCGCGGGCCCGTTGATGGTCATCGACACGGAAGTTTTTGGATCGCATAGGTTGAAGCCGCTATATAATTTCTTTGCATCATCAAGACAACAGATGCTCACACCCGAGTTGCCAATCTTTCCATAGATGTCGGGGCGATAATCCGGATCGTTTCCATAGAGCGTCACCGAATCAAAGGCGGTGGACAATCGTTTTGCTGAAAGCCCATAACTCACATAATGAAATCTCCGGTTTGTTCTTTCAGGGCCGCCTTCACCGGCAAACATGCGTGTTGGGTCTTCGCCTTCGCGCTTGAAGGGATAGATGCCTGCGGTGTAGGGAAATTCGCCCGGCACATTTTCTTGCAAATTCCATTTAAGCAGATCGCCCCACGCTTCGTATTTCGGCAATGCAATTTTTGGAATCTGAAGGTGCGATAGAGATTCGGAATGTGTTTGAATGCCTATCTCTTTATCGCGCACTTTAAAGTTGAATACTGGATTTTTGTATCGTGAAACTTTGTGCGGCCAGCCTTCGATGAGTTTTAAGTTTTTGGGGTCCAGGTTGAGAGTGAGTTTTTGTACCTCATCCCCCAGGACCTCACCCCAACCCCTCTCCAGAGGAGAGGGGATTGCCTCTCGGATAGGTACTGAAGATAGATGTTCGATTGTTTTATTAATGGCATAAAGTTTTTGCGCGATCCCGGCTTGTTCCTTCACCCACGCATCGTACTTCCTGTTGTTCTCCGAAATCTCGCTGAGGTAACGTGTGCGGTGCGGAGGTATCACAAATATTTTCTCCGACATCTCGCGGGTAATGTGGAAAGTGGATTTCAAGTTCGCTCCGGTCTTTTCCACAATTTTGTCCATCAATTGTTTGTAGAGTTGGTTCGTGCCGGGATCGTTGAACTGTGAAGCGATGGTGCCAAACACAGGCATGTCTTCTGCTTTTTTGTGCCACAGTTGGTGGTTGCGCTGATATTGTTTTTTCACATCGCGCAAAGCATCGAGTGCACCACGCTTATCGAATTTGTTCAAGGCAATCACATCGGCAAAGTCGAGCATGTCAATTTTTTCCAACTGGGTGGCGGCACCATATTCGGGTGTCATGATGTAGAGCGACACATCGCTGTGGTCTAAAATTTCTGTGTCGCTTTGGCCAATGCCGGAGGTTTCGATTATGATCAGATCATAGCCGGCCGCTTTCAAAACTTGTATTGCTTCCCTCACATACAACGAGAGCGCGAGATTGCTTTGCCGCGTGGCCAATGAGCGCATAAACACACGTGGGTTGTTGATGGCATTCATTCGGATGCGGTCGCCCAACAATGCGCCACCGGTTTTGCGTTTCGAAGGATCAACAGAAATCAGTCCGATTGTTTTGTTTTTAAAATCAATCAGAAACCTCCTTACAAATTCATCTACCATCGAAGATTTTCCAGCACCACCAGTTCCCGTTATGCCCAGCACCGGTGCTTTCGACAGCGCAGCTTTTTTATTGATCTCTTCAAAAACGCTTTTATGTTTTTCGAAATAGTTCTCTGCGCCTGAAATGAGTTGGGCTATCTGCACATGACTGGCTACTGCCAACTGCTTACTGCTTACTGCTTCTCCGGTTGCATAATCGCTCTTCTCCACCAAATCATTGATCATTCCCTGCAAGCCCATGCTGCGTCCATCATCGGGCGAATAAATGCGCGTGATGCCATAGGCCATCAGTTCTTTTATTTCCTCGGGCAGTATAACACCTCCGCCACCTCCAAAAATTTTAATGTGACCCGCGCCTTTTTCTTGAAGCAGGTCATGCATGTATTTAAAATATTCGATGTGGCCGCCTTGATAGCTCGTGAGCGCGATGGACTGTGCATCTTCCTGAATAGCAGTGTTCACCACTTCTTCCACGCTGCGGTCGTGGCCGAGATGGATCACTTCCACACCCGTTGCCTGAATGATCCTGCGCATGATGTTGATGGCGGCATCGTGCCCATCGAAGAGGCTGGCGGCTGTAACGATGCGCACTTTGTTTTTTGGCTTGTATGGAGGCGGTGCCTGATGGCCGGCCAGGTTGGGTTTGGTTTCGGGTTTGATTGTAGTGGAAGATTCAGTGCTCATGGCATTAAAAATTTGCTGCCCTTAAAATTAAGGATTAGGAGAGGATTAAGCTAAGGAGCCTTCACGGAATGTATAGATTACATTTGGATGACATGCACCTAATGTTAAATTAATGAAAGCAATTACAAATATTTGGCCGCTATGCTGCTAAGCTTTATTCACTATTAGTGCAGCTCAAAAACAAAAAGACAGGAGATAATCAGATTTATCTTCTATATTTTCGAAAATGGTTAAACGTCTTTTATATAAAACACTTAGGGTTTACCTGAATGTGGGATTGTTTTTCTTCTTTAGAAAGGTAATGGTATCAGGTATTGACAACATTCCGAAAAGCGGCCCGGTCATTTTTGTTGCCAATCATCAGAACGCAATATTGGATGGTGTCCTTGTGGCATCTGCCACTCATAGAACGTGCCACTTCCTAACGCGGGCCGACATTTTTGTAAAGCCACTGTACGTGAAGTTGCTTTCCCTGATCAACTCCATGCCTGTTTACCGTTTCCGCGATGGGTTTGAAAACCTCGGACAAAATGCGCGAACATTTGACCGGTGTTATGATGTGCTAATGCAAAATGAATGCATTGTAATATTTCCCGAAGGAAACCACAGTTTTCAACGGAGATTGCGCAAGCTCACCAAAGGTTTTGCCCGAATTGTTTTTGGTGCCATGAAAAAATATTCCGGCTTGGAAATCAACATTGTGCCGGTGGGCATCAACTACACCAACCATCAGCAATTTGGAAGTAGCGTCAACATCCTGTTCGGAAAACCAATTTTAGCGAGTTCATTTGTTGATGCGCACCCAGCCTCACAGTTGCTTAAACTCACCGATGAATTGGCCGCACAAATGAAAAAATTGATCACGCATGTAGAAGACGAAGAAAACTATGGGCGCATTATTTTGAAATTGAACAAAGCCAACTCAAACTATCTCCACCCCATCGGAACAAATGAACGCATAGGCCGCCTTACGGAAATTGACGAGCACCCACCTGTGCAGAGCATGGACAAAGGCCCTGATTTATTTTTTTTTAGATACGTGGCGTGGTTGCCGAATATATTTCCTTTCATGGCCTGGAGATTATTTGCCAGAAAAATTAAAGACCCCGTATTTGTGGGTTCTGCTAAATTCATCTTTGGCATTTTTGTTTTTCCGGTGATCTTATTTTTGCAAAGCCTGCTTGTGGGTTCGCTGGCAGGAGCAATTTTCGGAACCCTATTTTTTGTGCTCAGTATTTTTTCTGTAAAGGTTTTGCAAAAAGATTGATTGTGATTTTCATGCCACGCTCCTGTTTAGCAAGTAGCCTTACCAATCAAGTTGAATAAAAACCCTGTTGATAAATTGGATTAATACCCATACTTTCGATCGAATTGAAATTGCCATGAGTTCAGAAAAAACATTCTTTGGTCATCCACGAGGTCTTGCCACACTGTTCTTCACCGAAATGTGGGAGCGGTTCAGTTACTATGGCATGCGCGCCTTGCTACTTCTATTTATGGTAGCATCAGTAGAGAATGGCGGGATGGGATTGGACGACAGAACAGGCGGGGCCATCTATGGTTTATATACAATGTTTGTTTATCTCATGGCACTGCCTGGTGGTTGGCTTGCCGACAAATTTTTTGGCTTGCGCAAATCAATTTTTTATGGTGGATGTATCATCGCACTCGGGCATATTTGTCTTGCGTTCCCGTTTACCGGAACATTTTTTGTCGGCTTGTTGCTTATTGTAATTGGCACCGGATTGCTAAAGCCCAACATCAGCAGCATGGTGGGTGAAATTTATCCTGCCGAAGAACAAGTGAAACGCGATGCAGGGTTTTCAATTTTCTTCATGGGCATTAATTCGGGTGCGTTGCTCGCCCCGATAATCGTTGGCTATCTCGGTGAAAATGTAAACTGGCATTATGGATTTGCCGCAGCCGGAGTAGGAATGATCCTGGGGGTGATCCAATATAAAATGACAGAGCATTATCTGGGAAGCGCAGGCCTTGAACCAACCCGTTTGCCCGATGAAATGCAACAGGCAAAACGTGAGCGCATCATTAGAAATGCACTGTGGGTGATTGGATTATTTTTAGTGGCTTTCGTTACTCTTCTCCTCACCAAAGTAATGGTCATCAACCCCATCGCTTTTGCCGAAGGCTCCGGCATTGTGATTGTAGTGAGTGTGTTTATCTATTTTATGTATGTCTTTCTTTTCGAAAATTTAAATACAGACGAAAAGAAAAAGGTGTTGGCTATTTTCATTTTGTTTCTTGCCACCACCGCATTTTATGCAGGCTACGAAGGGCAGGGTTCATCGCTCAATCTTTTTGCTGATCGCTATACCAATATGTTTATCGGCAGTTTCGAAATGCCTGCCAGTTGGCTCCAGTCGGCACCGCCATTTTTTGTTCTCATGTTTGTGCCTGTGTTTGCCTGGCTGTGGTCGTGGCTTGCCAAACGAAATCTAAATCCAAACACACCCGTGAAGATGGCATTTGGTTTATTATGGATGGGGTTGGGTTATCTCGTCATGATTTTCGCTTCCAACATTGTGATTGCCGGAGATAAACCATTGCCCACCTGGCTGGTGCTTACCTACATGTTCCACACGTTTGGTGAAATATGTTTATACCCCATTGGCCTGAGTGGTGTTACAAAATTATCTCCTAAGCGGTTGGTTGGTCAAATGATGGGCGTGTTTTTTATGGCACTGGCATTGGGCAATTTGGTGGCTGGCCTCTATGCTGGAGAATTTAACAACGAAGCTATTTCGGCAAACCCTGCTTTGCTTACCGATCTGTTTGGCCTTATTGTGAAAATCATGTTTGTGGCCGCAGCCGTGGTATTGATTTTCAACAGACCAATTAGAAAGCTAATGGGAAATATTAAGTAAAACTAAAAAACCTCACACGTATGCAAGACACCACAAAAGTTTTCAAACCCTACATTGCCCCGGAGCAAAACATTGCCGAGTTCACAGTCAAGTCGGTAGTGTTCGGTGCGTTGTTCGGAATCCTTTTCGGATGTTCAACAGTATATCTCGCCTTGAAGGCCGGCCTTACGGTTTCGGCTTCCATACCTATCGCGGTGATTGCCATTACGCTTGGAAGAAAATTTTTGAAGACCACAATCCTTGAAAACAATATCATTCAAACCGCGGGCTCCGCGGGCGAGTCTATTGCAGCCGGTGTGGTGTTCACGCTGCCAGGCTTTTTGTTTTTATCTCCCGGTGAAAATGGAACGAGTGTAGGCGAGGGTTACTTCAACTACCTCACGATTTTAATCCTTGCTGCTTTTGGTGGAATGTTGGGCACACTCATGATGATCCCGCTAAGGAGATCGCTCATTGTAAAAGAGCACGGCACACTTCCTTATCCCGAAGGAACAGCTTGTGCCTCGGTGTTGCAGGCAGGCGAGAAGGGGGGAGTGTTTGCACAAACGGCATTCATGGGCATGGGCGTGGCGATGGCGTATGCAATCCTTCAAAAAGTTTTTCATGTAATTTCTGAAGCACCTGCCTATGTCACCAGCCAGGCAAATAAGTTCTGGCCTTCGGCTACGGTGAACGGTGAGATCACTCCCGAATACATGGGCGTTGGTTATATCATCGGCCCGAAAATAGGAGGGGTGTTGGTGGCAGGTTCGGTGCTGGCTTGGTGGGCGATGATCCCGTTGTTGAGCACATTGATGGATCACAGTATCATTGCAACACAGTTAGTAAAACTTGGATACCTCGCAGACATCAACACGGCCGGAGGAAGAGGAGGCTGGGACCCGGTAGCAAAAACATTTGCCAATCCTGCCCCGGCCATTTACTTCGCTTACATCAGGCAGATCGGGGCGGGAGCAGTGGCAGCCGGTGGGTTTATCACACTCCTGAAAACGATGCCCACCATCATCAGCTCGTTCCGCGAAAGCGTGGCTTCCCTAAAAGAAAAAAGTGAAACCAGCATTGCCCGCACCGACCGCGACTTGTCGTTTAAAGTAGTGATCATCGGCAGTTTGGTTCTAGTGGCGCTCATTGCGCTATTGCCCAACCAGGTGATTCCCGGTGAAAATATTTTGCAGAAGTTATTGATCGGTATTCTCATCATCATATTCGGTTTCTTTTTCGTAACGGTGGCCAGCCGCATTGTGGGTTTGGTGGGATCGAGCAACAGTCCTATTTCAGGAATGACCATTGCCACGCTGATGGGCACGTGTTTGATTTTCACAGCCGTGGGATGGAGCGGGAAACTATATGAACCGCTTGCTCTTGTGGTGGGAGGTATGATTTGCATTGCGGCAGCCAACGCAGGCGCCACTTCACAAGATTTGAAAACAGGTTATATCATTGGGGCCACCCCGCGATATCAGCAACTCGCTTTGTTCATTGGTGCGATCGTATCATCGATAGCTATTGGCATAGTGGTGAAAGTATTGGATACGCCCACGGCCGATATGGCCGCGCAGGGAATCACCCATGCCATTGGAAGCGAGCGGTATTCTGCACCACAAGCAACCCTGATGGCCACCCTGGCAAAAGGTATTTTATCTTACAACTTAGATTGGCAATTTGTAATGGTAGGAGTTTTTATTGCCGTGATGATTGAGCTGTGCGGAATAAAAGCGTTGGCGTTTGCCATTGGGCTTTACCTTCCTTTGTCAACCACGCTTCCTATTTTTATTGGAGGTGCCATTAAAGGAGTGATTGATTGGCGAGCCGCGAGTAAAGGCGAAGCCAAACAAGATGATGAGTTGGGCAGAGGAAGTTTGTTTGCCACAGGGCTAATTGCAGGTGGTGCGTTGGCCGGAGTGGTGGTCGCCTTGTTATCTGTGAATTATAACATATTTGAAGGACTGAAGAAAGTCAGCGCAGAGCATGGTTTAACAGAGATGCTTGGAGCAAATGGTTACAGTATTCTTGGTGTGCTTTGCTTTGCCGCGATGGGGCTTATGTTGTACCGGATCGGAATAAAGAAAGAAGCGGATCAGTAAATTATATCTATCTATATTCACTATAAATATTTTATTGCACTGGCCAAAGAGTATATGAACCCCGCGCTGGTGGAAGAAAGATGGAGAGAGATATTGTTTGAGGAAGGCGAGATAATGAAGGGCATTGAAGTGAGGGGCGACCGCCTGCATTAATGCATTTTAGATTTGTGATTTTAGAATCCATGTCGTTAGTTAAGACTTGGTATTAAGCCCCAGTCGCGCAGGCGTCTGACACCTTTGAGGTGTCTGACGCCTATCACTCAGCAAGAATTGATTTGCGATTTTTGATTTGCTTGTATCAACTCGTTCATTGCCTCGCTCAACCTTGTTTTGAAATCAGCTCGTTGGCTCTCATAACTTTTGCGTGCTGCTTCACCCATTGCCATTTTCGAATTTATATCCATTTCTATTGCTTTGCCAATCTGTTTCTCTAAAGAATTTTTATCCACAAAAAACCGATAGCCAAAGCCCATCGCTTCTCCCTTGGTGGCCAGTGCCAGCAGTCCGGTTTCATAGGTTACAATTTCGTTCATGGGTGGTGCGTTTGCCGTT
Source organism: Cyclobacteriaceae bacterium (assembly GCA_043751075.1). GTDB lineage: Bacteria > Bacteroidota > Bacteroidia > Cytophagales > Cyclobacteriaceae > ELB16-189. Next base: position 9,829 of record JAYVAI010000119.1, read on the forward strand.
ATGGTCACCGCTTTGCAGGATAGTGCTTCGGAAATGTAGTGGCCGAAGCCTTCCGTTTCGGATGGGCATAAATGGATGCCGCATGAATTCATGGCCACGCGCAAATCGTAATCCGAAAGAGTGTTGGGCAAAAAAATTACGTTATGCAAGGGAAACAATTGCTTCCATTGCTTGTTGCTTGATATCACCAATAATGCAGGCCACTCATGATGGGCCTGCCATAGTTCCAAAATCGCCTTCGTTCCCTTTAGGTGGCTGCGCCCGGCCACGTGTATGAATTTACCATAGTCCTTTTTTATTTCGGGCATGAAAATATCGGCCGAGGTGAAACCAATATAGCGTGTGCGAAAATTTCGTTCACGGAATATAGTTTCAGCATATCGTGTCTTGCACCAGATCAGTGTGCACTTATGGAGGTTTTCGGCCACCTCCTTTCTAATCCACTCCTGGTTTGGAACCAGAATCCGTGTATCCGATAATTTCATCCAGTCGCTTGGAAGGTTCTCAAAGAAAACCAATATCCGTGGCTTTGGATTGAACAGGTTCATTATTGTTTTCGATATCCTTCTGTGCAGCAAATGAAGGTTGCGCAGGCGCGAAATATGAATGGTTACATTCGGATACGATTTCAAAACATCGTATGCAATCTCAGCATCTCTAACTAAACCGCGAGTTCCACCAGTTATTATATCTACTATGGGTACCATTGTATTTACTCAAGGCTGTTAAAATTTGCCTTGTTAAAGTAGTTGTTTTTTCCGGGTTTATAAAGCGACACCTCATGCATTACCTTCTCACTACAATTTTTTGCAACGCCTGCCCTTCATTGTTTTTTATTTTCAAAAGATAAATGCCATCGGCAGCGTTGATTGTAATATTTTCCTCGTGATGCCCTGCTGCTTTCGTTGGCCAGGATTGTGTATAAGCAACCCTGCCCGCTAAATCATAAACAGATAGTTGTACTGGTGACGTTTCGCTTATCGTGAATGAAATTTTAAACGTGCCGTTGCCGGGATTGGGGTATGCCTGCAAACTCAATGTTGAGTTAAGAGTCTCTGCTGTTCCGGTAGGTTTTTGTTGAATGTACAAATCGTCTATCGCCCAACCCCAGCCCACATTGGTGTTGTCGGAAAATAATCTCATGCGGAACAACACCGTGTCGCCAACTTTAAATTTGGAAGTGAGATCAATGTTGTGATCCACAAAAAGATTTATGTTTCCGGGTTGCCCGGCATTGTGTGCGGCAAGCCATTGGCTGTTGAAGGCAGCATTATAACCATTGGCGATGGGTGTCCAATCAAGTCCGTTCTTAGTGGCTTCCACCACCACATAATCTTTAAATTCGCGCTGGCCAAATACAGAGCCCGTGCTGCCGGGCTCCACGATGGCCACATCGCGATAAAAGAAAAATGGATATTCGGATGAAATGATGATCGGCTGTTTTAGCAAAGCAACGTACTCGGTGTTCACCACATAGTTGCTCGTGCTTTTCAAGCTATTGTTCGCGTTCCCAAATCCCTGAACGAAAAAACCGTTCAATAAAAAATCCTCATTGGTTTGAAAGTAATTGAAGTATTGTTTCAACAAAGGTTTCAGCGTTAAGTTTTCGCCCGCAAAAGTTGCCGAGTGAATAGGGGAGGAGCCCTTGAAACTTATCAACTTCGCAGTGACGGTGCCTGTTGGGGCGTTGGGTATTTTTACAGAATAATTGCCTTTTGGCAAAGAAGAAATTTTTCCCGCTTTCGCGGAATTGATCCAAACTTGTGTGGAATCAAAATTTTCCTGAATTGTAAACTTTACCATCATGTCGGATTTGGGCGATGTGCCGATGGCGGTGATCAATGGGTTGATCAAAGTTGTCGTTTGCGAGGCTTCCAAAGTTCCCGTCCATATTCCCCGGCCATGGGTGGCGATGATTACCTGATCGTCCTGACCTTTGATATCCCAAACGGAAACACTGGGAAAGTCTGTGAGCAGCGCCCACGAGTTTCCACCATTTAATGTTTCCACAATTCCAATTTCAGTTCCTGCCCACATAATATCCGGATTGTCGGGGCGCACATACAAGCAAAATGTGGCCACATCCGGAAAGCCTTTGGTGCTGGTTGCGTTGTTGGTAACAAAACCAGAAATATCTTCCCAGGTCAATCCTAAATCTTTGGTGCGCAAAATCTTGGGGGCTTTGGCGATGGAGAAAATTGCATACGCGGTTTGAGCTTCGGTGGGATGGCTCGCCAATTTGGTAATGCCCCCAAGTGTGGCAGCCGTATAGTTGTTTGTAACAGCAAACGTTTTGCCTCCATCTTTTGAAACATGCAGGCTGAGGTTTGGATTCATCGCACTTCCCCCCCATACTATGTTTGCGTTGGCACGCGATACTTCCGCATCAATAAAAGTGGTGAGACCCCATTTTGTGGCAATAAGTGTAACTGCCCAAGTGCCCCCAAAGTCTGTTGATTTCCAAACGCCATCAGAGCCTACGGTAAATAAAATATCAGGTGCTTGTTTTGAACTCGCCAATTTTGAGATGAATGGAAATTTTGTGGGGTCAGGATCGGTGCCCGATAGTGTGAGCCCTGCTGTGGCATCTGTCCAGGTGGTTCCTCCATCAAGCGATCTCGAAAAATTATTGTACTGCGAGCCACCGATCATTTTTTTTCCATCCAAATTGTTCCACACCACTTCAAACCCATCCCCACTCAATTGTATGTTGGTTTTGTATAGGGTAGAAGAATTTGCGCTGATGTTGTCAGGAGAAAAATAAGTGGAGTTGTCCTGTGTGCCACCAAAGTATTGGTCGAAGCCAGGGCGTTTGTCTGCTCCATAAAATTGACTGGTGTTGTACCCATTTCCCGACATGATCCATTCGCCTTGCATAATGCCAGGTGTTGTTGAAACCTGCGAGAGAAAAACCCCACCATCGGTGGCAATCAAAAGACGGAATGTTTTCTGCGCTTCGTTTTCTTTGATGATAACAATGTTGTGATGATCGGGATGCACAAAGTTTCGGTTGTTTATGCCACCATATTCATTGTAGGGATCGGCTACCCCGGTTGAAGTGCTGGCCACTTTTATCACTTCGCTGTAAAGAAAGCGCAGTGCCGAAGTGGGCAAGGCAGCATCGTTCCAGGTGCCACCCGTTGCCAATGTTGGCCACACGTTGTACATCATTTGAAACTGATGGCCACCCGCTGTGGCTATGGAAGCATTGGGCGCAGCGGCATCGTAGGTAACATTGTTTACAAAAATATATTCCCTGCTTTGCTCGGTGGGCGCAGCCGTTGTGTTTTGCACGTACAAATTGAATTTCGCGTTGCGGTCTTGATCGCGGAACGAAACCATCAACTGGCGGTTGGTGGAAATGTCCCACACTTCAAAAGGCACCGTCACATAATCCTGAAATGAATAATTTGCTTCCGGCACACCAGAGGTTGATCCATCGGGCACCAGAAAGCGGT
>JAYVAI010000120.1:0-13269 GCA_043751075.1 Cyclobacteriaceae bacterium
TGGGTTTAGAGATACGGGATTTATCAAGCGATAAAATTGAAATGCTGTATAGTGAAATTGAAAAGCGTGCCGCCACTATTGCTGCAGCATCTAAAACAACAATCAGTTTTGAACGGCAGGCCAATCCATCCAAGCCTGCATTAACAGATAAAGCCTTGCAGCAAACCATCAACACATCCGCAAAAGCATTGGGCTTTACTACCAAGTTCATGCAAAGTGGTGCCGGCCACGATTCTCAGCACATGGCGTTGATTGCACCCGTGGCTATGATCTTTATTCCCAGCATAGGCGGCATCAGTCATTCACCCAAAGAATTTTCAACAGCAGTGGATATGGCCAATGGAGCTAACGTGTTATTGAACACACTATTAGCCGTTGACAAAAAGTGAGAGCAAACAAGTTTTCAACAATCGGCCTGCTCTGTGGTTTGTGTCCTCACAAACCACTTGGAGTTCAACGAAGTTTCGTTTTGTTGGACACAGACCAAGCGGCAGATATGGATATTCCAACCTTCATTCGAAATTCAATTTTTGATTTTTTAAGTTGATTTTCCCTTTAGCTCACAACAAAAAAATACCCCTTTTGGGGTATTTACTTTTCATGTTGAGTAGGCGATGTTTACTGCCACAAGGACATCTCCTTCGATCACACCAAATGTAACATTGCAATGACACGCACCCACATAAGAAAATTGCTAATGGAGGAGGAGGGATTGTTTGATCAGCATTTTGGTTCGTTCTCAAATAATGAAGAAAAGGTGCCAGAGAAATTAATCAAAGAAGTTGTACAAAAAAGCAAACGGATGTTCTTTGTATCAGACGATGGTTTTTTATGGTTGGATTTGCCAACGGAGAAATCCATAACAGTTGTTGAAACGCTCACGGCACACATGGCGCATAGAAGATATGGCACCGGGGCAATAAAGGAAGTTATTGATCATGGCTCTTTTGATATTTCGCGGCTCCAACAATTAGGTGGGCTCAATGCCAATGAATATTTTTAGCTGAGCGAAAAAACCAACAACCTCAAGGCGCAAAGGCATTTGCACGAGTCTATCCCAATTTCTTGATCTTTGTGAGAAGCATGTTTTTGTAGGTGGCTCCGATGGGCAGATAGCGGCAGACCTGCCTGTCCGGTCAGGCGGGTCTGCCGCCATTTAGTCTGGAGAAATAATCGGCTTCGGGACAACTTGGACTAAAAAGAATTATTTAACGTTGGAGAAATGAGAAATGCAATAGGCCGACCCTTCGCATTTTTATAAATATTGTGCTTCGAATTTCCACGCGACCCGATTGCTATCGGGAGCACATGCCATAGCCGCGCAAACCCATCGCAACATCGCAACACCAAACCTGTCCTGCTCTATTGCGGGAGCTATGGCAAGAGCCCAACCCATACCTACAAAAATAGTTTAACCAAACATGTCTATATTTATTTAAAGGAAAGGAATGAAGTAAATCAAATGCACGAACGACTAGTAAAAAGCATTCAGGAAAAAACAACTTTAACAAAAGAAGTTGAGGACCAACTAAGGCACTTCTTTATTCCTAAGAAGCTGAGAAAGAGACAATACTTGCTTAATGCAGGTGATGTATGCCAGCACATCGCATTTGTTGAAAAGGGTCTATTGCGTTCATTCAGTGTGGATGAAAGCGGCCATGAGCACGTAATGCAATTTGCAATGGAAGGTTGGTGGATTTCTGACATGGCCAGTTTTCTTTGTCATGAAGAGGCCACCTACAACATTGAAGCACTGGAAGATGCAGAACTTCTTTTATTGACCAAATCCGCCATGGACGAAATGATTGATCGTATTCCTTTCATGGAACGGTATTTCAGATTACTCATGCAAAACAGCATCATTGCTCTACAGCGAAGAATTCGCGTAGTCCAAACCTACTCCGCAGAAGAAGTGTACTTGAAATTAATGGAAGTACAACCAGAAATAATCAGCCGGGCATCGCAACAACATGTGGCCTCTTATTTAGGAATAACGCCCGAGACGTTGAGCCGCATTCGCAAACAGGTATCTTTAAAAAAGTAGAAACCAACAATCGAAATCAGAATTCAAAGGACTTGATCTACATCAAGTCCTTTCTTATTTCACATCAATGACACGAGGCGGTGGTTGCAGTAGCTTTGTTTCATCAAACAAGACGAATTATGAAAACGCCAAAGACAATTGCCATTATAGGAGCCACTGGGAACATGGGCTCTGCCCTTGCTACAAGTTTAGCAAAAGGTAACAATCGCTTACTGTTAATGTCAAGGGAAACAGAAAAACTCCAGACATTAAAAAGCAAACTCGAAAAAGCAGGTGGGTCAGCCACCATTGATACAATATCCTGTTCAAAAGAAGCTTCCTGGGAGGCGGATATAATAATTGTTGCAACTCCTTACGAAGCTGAAAAAGAAGTGGTAGAAAAAATCAGAGAGGTTGCTACGGGAAAAATTGTGATCAGCATTTCCAATCCGTTGAACAGCCACTACAACGACTTGCTTACTTCGCCCAATACAAGCGCAGCCGAGGAACTGCAGAAGTTACTTCCTAATTCAAAAGTGGTAAAAGCCTTCAACACAACGTTTGCTGCCGATTTTATATCCCCAATCATTGATGGTAAAACAGCCGATGCTTTCGTGGCCGGCAATAATGGTGAAGCCGTTGAAACAGTCTCAGACCTGGTGAAAACCGCAGGCTTCAACCCAATTGTTGCCGGTGATCTTACGGTGAGCAGAACCCTGGAGAGAATGCAATTACTCTTGATTCAACTTACCATGAAGAACAACTACAACTGGTTGGCCGGTTGGAAAATACTTCACAACTAATTAAAAAATTCAAATCAATTAAAATTTTAAATAAAACAATTATGGAAACAACAGCAGTAAAAACATCGACAAAAACAAAGTGGGTATTAGACAATACCCACAGTGAATTGGTATTCAAAGTGAAGCACCTGATGATAACCAATGTTAAAGGTGAGTTTAGAAAATTTAATGCAACACTCGTTGCCGATGGTGATGACTTCACCAAATCATCGGTCACCGCCACCATTGATGCAGCTTCAATTTCTACCAACGAAGAGAATCGCGACAATCACTTACGCAGTGCTGATTTCTTTGATGCGGCCAACCATCCGTCATTAACATTTAAAGGAACAGCTTTCAAAAAAGTGAATGATGATGAATATGAATTGACCGGACTTTTAACTATTAGGGGAGTGAGCAAAGAAGTAAAACTTGATGTTGAGTTTGGTGGATTTATGAAAGACCCTTATGGAAATGAGAAGGCAGGCTTTTCATTGGAAGGAAAAATCAACCGTAAAGATTTTGGATTGAACTGGAACGCTGCGCTGGAAACCGGTGGCGTGCTGGTAAGCGAGGAAGTAAAAATCAGCGCTGAGGTACAGTTTGTTAAGCAGGCGTAATAGCCTGCTTCTTCGGAGTTTATTCCCTTGTAAACAATTAAACCAAATCAAAATGAAAAAAGTAGCATCAATCACGGCAGTGGCAGCAATGGTTGCAGCCCTTGCAACCTTCACAAGTTGCACTAACAACAATTCTGAAAACCTTCTAGCACAGGTTGATTCATTGCAAAACGAACTAAAGAAGTTTACCGATGAAAAAGCTCTTACAGAGCAACGGCTTTTAGTATTTGATACGCTTGACTATGAGTTTTACACCAATCAGAAGTGGGATAAGTTTAACCACAGTCATGCTGATAACATCAAAGTGGTTTATCCCGATGGATTTATCACCGAGGGATTATACCCGCAGCACAAAACTTTTTCAACATCGTACAGCTATACACAGCTCGGACATATTGATAACCCTTCAGGATTGGCTGCGGCATTAGGTTCCGGAAGCGTAACAGTAACTTTTGAAACGGAGTAAAAATTGAACTAACATTAAATAATTAAATAACAGCAAATAGAAATTCAAAAAATATGCAAGACAACAATAATCAATCATCCAGAAAGAAATTTATTCAACAAACCACAATAGCAGGTGCATGATTAATGCTGGTAAGTTATTCAGTCTAACTTTATGTTGATTTTTAACGATACACAGCCCATCAAAACCCGGCAGTAGGCGCAGTGCTGATGAGTTTGAGTACGAATCGCTATACTTCGCGCTGGCGGGAATCGAAAATACTTCCAATATTTAAAATACGGACTGGCCGTAATTCTCGTGTTTGTTGACTGGCTTTGTCCCGATAGCTATCGGGAGTGGGCTGCAAGCGCGGCCAGACAATGTGTGTGCGATTTAGGTGTTGTAAACTAACAAAGTCGTCCCAAATATCAGGACGACTTTTGTAATTCCAATTGGGGTTTGTGTCAGAATTTCCCATTGTTGTTTTTCCAATTCTCCTTTGCAGGGATTGGTTCAATAACATCCCAGTGTTCGGCAATTTTTCCATTCTCCACACGGAACAAATCATAAAAAGCATTGTAATCCTTTCCGAAATGTCCTTCGCTTACAAGCAATACAAAGTTTCCTTCGCCAAGCACTTTGTAAACTTTATTATATTTCAAAAAGATGCCTTGTTTGCCAAGTGCTTCAAGTGTTGAACCAAGTCCTGAAAGTTTGTCGGGAATTTGCGGATTGTGTTGAATGTAATTGTCGCCATCAAAGTAGCCCGCCAGTTTTTCCATTTTTCCGTTTACCAAAATGTCCTCAACAAAGTTTTTAACAAGCGATTTGTTTGCTGCGGTTTTGTCAAGGTCTTTTATTTCCGTTATTCCGTCAGTCATTGTGTGCCCACTGGGGTTCGGCTTTGCAGGTGTTTCTTGCAAATTGTCCCAGTGCTCAACGATCAGACAGTTTTCAAATCGAAAGATGTCAAATCCGATTTTCGGTCCGAAGAAATTGTAATCGGTGTGCGCGAAAACGAAGTCGCCATCTTGAAATGCACGAACTGTATTCACTTTTGCAGAGCCTTTTGGCAATGCTTGCAATACCGCACCAAATCCTGCGAGCCCATCAGCAACGCCAAGATTATGCTGGACATACTTATTCGGGTTAATGTACCCAACAGGTTCACTTGCTCCTGTTTCAATGGCTTTCAATAAAGCCACCACTTTTTCTTTGTTTGTCATGGTGTTTGTTTTTAAGGTTGTTGAATCACTTTCTGGTAGCGTCTCATTCTTTTTTCCGGTTGAACAAGCGGAAAATGTTACGAGCATGGCTATTGCAAGTATTGCTCTTGTCTTGTTTTCATATCGTTTATTTTACGATACAAAGGACATAGAACTAACTTACTCCTGAAAGGTGAAAAACCTCCTTTGAATGATACTTTTCGGAACGGCATCTTTATAGATGACATTCCCGAAACTCTGTGGGCGTGTTTCCTGTCTGAAGCTTGAAGTATTTGATAAAGTTTGTCGTTTCTCCAAACCCTAAGTGAAAAGCGATTTCCTTGATTGACTGATTGGTATGCACAAGAAGTCGTTTAGCTTCAAGTATCACACGCTCATTTATTATTTCTTTCGGTGACTTTCCAAGTATAACTGAAGTTGTGTTGCTTAGTTTCTTTTCAGAGACATGAATCATGTCGGCATATTCTTTAACTGATTTTATTGTCAGGAAATGTTTGTCAATTAGCTCATTAAAAAGTAAAGTATAATCGAGATTAGCGCCTTTCGGAAGTTCTCTAAATCCTTGATTCCGTTTTTCCCGGTGAGCTTCTATCAAAAAATTATGTAAAAGGTTTTGAAGAATCTCATAATGAAATTCCTTTGGTTGATTCATTAACTCACTCTTCATAGTCTCGATGGCATTAGTGAACGATCTTTTTGGGGCTTCAAATCCCAGCGAAGTATTGTCCAACAAGTCATTGAATAGAATTGTGCTATGAAGAAATTTCAAATCATCATTGTTCCGGCAAAAGAAGTTGTCAGTGAAAAGAATCAAATCACCTTCAATATCTGCCGATTCGTAAAAAAAATGAACTTTTCCTTTTTTGATGAATAAGACTGAATTAGGGTTCAGCTTGATAGGTTGAAAATCTATTAAATGGGTTCCGCTTCCATTACGAATAATAAGAATGTGGTAGAAGTCAGCGCGGTGAGGTTCAGTCAGTATATGCTTATGCTTCTTATATAAAGACCGAATGGAAAGAATCTCAAATTCCAGTCTTAGTCCGGGTTTGAATTTGTAATTGGTGATTTCCTGCTTCATTGTCTGTAATTGCTTATAAAAATAGCTGAAATCTTTGGCAGGAGTATTGACGTGTTCATTGTTCGTCAACCCGTTTTTACGGATGCCAGGCCCTGTATCTTTTTTCTTTCGCCCACGATCCAGACAATATCATCCCATTCAAAAACGGTGGTGGATTCAGGATTCAATATTCGTTGGTTGTTGCGTTCAATTCCGATTACCAAACCATTTGTACGTTCCCGAAGTCCAGAGTCACGGATGTTCATCCCTTTCAACTTTGTAAACTCATTCACTACAATCTGTTGCAGGGAAATGTCGTTCACATCAATCACGGCAATCTCAATATTCATACGAGAATCGAATACCAGTTTAAAGGATTGAATCTGCTCATCTGTGGCAAGAATGCCAACCTGGTCAAACGGTAATATTATGCTATTGCGATCCGGAGCATGGATCAATCTTTCTCCACGTTTAACATATACAATATTGATCCCATACTTTTCCCTCCATGCCAATTCCCGCAACGTTCGTCCAATGTATTCGGCTTCCGGGGAAACTTCAAGCTGAACAATGTGCGCATCCCAAGGTTTTAATTTCACCTCAATGGATGCATTCTTACGGAAAACATTTGCAGTGAGTGAATTAAATTCATCTGCCTCACGTGCATTCAAATTACCCAGAAACCTACCTTCAATACGCTGGTAAAACGCTTGAATCCGCTTGGTTAAAACAAACAAGATGACCACGATAATAGGAACCGCGATAAAGATGGCCACTTGCGTATCGAATAACCGGAATACCCAAAACGATATAAGCGTTACACCAATTAATACCCGGGCAATTTCCACCAACAAAAGTGGGCCGCGACTGTATCTTTTTTCCAACCACATTTCCTTATACGCCATGTTGTTCGGTCGCTTGGCCATCAGTGCCCATAAAAACGGTGACGCGAAAACCAATGAAATAATCAAACCCATAACACTTCGCGTGGTTGCATCCTCAATCCGTTCATTCAAAAAGGGCATCAAAAAATTTATTGAGAATACGATAAGCGCCACTAAAACAATGCCATTGGTAAGCATAATCGTACCGTAGGATTTCAGCACCACTTTCCATCCATTTTCGGCTTGGATATCCTGCGTACTGGAAGAATAATTATTCAATCGCTTTACCAATTTAGCCGGAAGTATCCGCTCCAGAAAAAGATAAAAGGGTTCTGAAAATTTTATGAGGTAGGGTGTGGTAAATGTTGTGATGGCTGAAGCGCCTACAGCAACGGGAAACAAGAAGTCTGAAATTACACCGAGCGACAACCCCAACGTGGCCACGATAAATGCAAATTCACCGATTTGCGCCATGCTCATACCTACCTGCAAGGATTGCTTGAGTGGCTGACCGGAAAGCAACGCTCCCAATGTTGTGCTGAAAAGTTTTCCAAACAAAGTAAGCAGCGTTACACAAATGACAGGCCATCCGTATTGCACAATAGCCTGCGGGTCAATCATCATCCCGACTGACACAAAAAATACTGCACCGAACAAATCTTTGACAGGCTTCGTTACATGCTCTACTTTTTCAGCGGATGTAGTTTCGGCAATGATTGAACCCATGATGAATGCACCCAACTCGGCAGAAAATCCTACCTGTGTTGCCAACACTACCATGCCCAAGCAAAGCCCAATAGAAAGGATAAGTAATGTTTCTTCATCAATGAGAGATTTCGCTTTCTTCAACAAGGTGGGCAGCAGAAAAATTCCGGCAATGAACCACAATGCTAAAAAGAAAACCAACTTTGAAATGGTGTATAGAATTTCTGTACCGGCAAATTGCTTGGTAACCGCAATGGTAGAAAGTAACACCATCAGCAAGATCACCACAATATCTTCCACCACCAGCACACCAAAAACAATTCGGGCATACTGTTTGGTTTTTATTTCCAACTCATCAAAAGCCCGGATAATAATGGTAGTGGACGAACTCGCAAGCATACCACCGAGGAACAAACTGTCCATGGTAGACCAGCCCATCCATTTCCCAGTGTAATATCCTGCTATAGTTATAAAGGCAATCTCAACGAATGCCGTAATGGACGCTGCGCCACCAACGCGCATCAATTTTTTGAAACTAAATTCAAGGCCAAGGCTGAAGAGCAGAAAAATCACTCCGATTTCAGCCAGGATCTCAATATTCGCAGTATCGGCTACCGTTGGCAAAAGGCTGAAATGTGGGCCAACCAAAAAACCAGCAATGATGTAACCCAACACCAGGGGCTGTTTTATTTTTCGGAAAATTAAAGTTGTTACAGCGCCTGTTATCAGTATCAGTGCCAAATCGCGAATCAAATCGGGTAGATGCCCCATACATGCAATTTAAACTTTTTAGAAGATTGAGCTTTTCAAACTTCATTATTTCGCTTTACCTCTCTAATTTTCTAGTGATGACCCTAAGGAATGTTTTCACTAAGTAAAGTAACCAAATTTCGGTTAGGCAAAAATAGATTCCGGTGCGCAAACATCCGTTAATAATCCTACATTACTCTACATTACATTATCTGAATATTCAAACCCATGTCAAACATCAATCTCATTATTGAAGAGCGAGCTGCGAGCATTGGAAAATTCATGGTAGGCCGTCTCTTACCTTTCCGTCAAAAAAGAATGGTGGGACCCTTCATTTACATTGACCATATTGGGCCCGTTAAACTAAGCGAGAGAGAAAATTTTGATGTGCTGCCACATCCGCACATTGGTCTTTCCACGCTTACTTTTTTATTTGAGGGCAGTATTTTGCACCGCGATACCCTTGGTAACGAAGTTGAAATAAAGTCCGGTGCTGTTAACTGGATGACAGCAGGGAAAGGAATTGTTCATTCCGAACGCACCCCTGAGTATCTACGGCACTCCGATAAAAATATGCACGGCTTGCAAATCTGGGTGGCATTGCCAAAAGAACTGGAGCAAATGAAGCCGGAGTTTTTTCATATTGACCAGGAGCAAATTCCAACGTGGACAGAAGGAGACCTTCAATTTAAACTCGTTGCAGGTGAAGCCTTCGGCAGAAAATCACCCGTTCCCGTTTATAGCAAACTCTACATGCTTGAAATTAAGAGCACGACCAAGCAAGTTATTAATATCGGGCATCAACTTTATGGTGAATCGGGCTTGTATATTCTTGAGGGAGCTATTGAAAGCGATGGAAATGTTTATCAGTCAAAGCAATTATTAGTGGCAAAGGAAAGCAGCTTATGCCAATTTACGATTGAAGCCAATAGCACCATTTATATTTTCGGGGGGGAGCCATTTTCCGAAGAAAGATTTATTGACTGGAACTTTGTTTCATCCCGCAAAGAACTAATTGACGAGGCAAAGCAAAAATGGAAAGCACAAACATTCGATAAAATAAAAGGTGACGAAATTGAATTCGTTCCTTACCCATCACTCACTAAAAAATAATCAAGCATGGCAAAAATAACATCGAGCATAAAAAAGGAACTCTACAAAATTGAAATCACATCAGCCTCTGGCAATGTTGTAATGGCAGATGAACCGCTGGCGGTGGGTGGAAAGGATTTAAGGTTTTCACCAAAAGAACTATTGTATGCTCAGACCTCGCACGTGTTCAAAAGTTTAGCTAAAAGATTTTAATGGTATGCGAAGCGTGTGGACCGGCAACTTCAATGGGTCAAGTTCATTGGGCTGAAACTGGAACGGAAAAAGTGAAAACAGTTCCTTCGCCCACGTGGCTCTCCACCCGTATGGTGCCTTTGTTGAGGGCCACATAGTCTTTGCACAAAATCAAACCGAGGCCAGTTCCCTTTTCTCCCGCGGTGCCGCTCGTTGATTTTTCTTCCGACAAGGTGAATATCGTTTTGATTTTTTCTGCCGAGAGGCCAACGCCAGAATCTCTTATCGCCACCAAAATAAAATTCTCATCCGCTGTTGTTGAAATTTTTATCGAGCCTTTCGGTGGAGTGAACTTGATGGCGTTTGAGACTAAGTTCCGCAGCACGGTGGCCAGCGCATTCTTATCGGCATGCACAAAATGGTCATCGGCAGTTTCATCGCGTATGGTTATCTGTTTCACTTCGAGCGCATGTTCAAAATATCCATAGCATTCTTTGGTGAGTTGATTGAGTTGCAACGGCTCTGGTCGGTAAGGCACAGCATCGGTTTGCGACATGGCCCAGTTGAGCAAGTTGTTGAGCAGTGTATCCAACTGCCGCACCGACTGGGTTATTTTTCCGCCAAAGGTTTTCAGTTGGGCTATGTCGTTTTTAGCAATGTACCAGTTGAGCAAATCGTTGATGCCAGAGAACGATGTGATGGGCCCGCGCAGGTCATGGCCTATGATGGCGAAGAAGCGGTCTTTGGTTTGGTTTAGTTTGAGCAGCTCACCATTTTTTGTTTCCAACAGATGCCTGTTTTTTTGCAGCGAGCGGTAAAAGAAAAGCCCCAACACTAAAATGGCCAACGAGCCAACAAGCAAAGCAACAAAAAGTGTGGTCCTTGATTTTTGTTTTTCCAGCAGGGCATCGGTTGTTTTCTTTTCGGCACGGCTCAGTGCCAGTTCTTTTTCTTTCTTGTCGTTTTCATACAGAGCCTCCATGTTGGCCACTTGCTTTATTTTCTCTTCATTGTATATCGTGACACATCAGTAATGAGAATACTATCTCAATGTCGTTTAGTTAAGCCCATAAGTCCGAAGGACTTGAATTTGAATAGCCCCCAATGAAATTGGGGGTAAGAATAAAATTGGCTCAAGCAACCCTAAAAGGGTTGAACTTTTGAGTCGTGCTGATGAGCGTATTCAACCCTTTCAGGGTTGCGGCATGTCAATTAAATATCCTTACCTCCGGTGAAACCGGAGGCTATTCATATTCAAGCCTTCAGGCTTTAACTAAACGACATTGAATACTATCTCCTAACTCCTCTCCTAAATTCTGACTTCTATCTTCTATCTTCTATCTTCTTCCCCTCACTCCACCGTCACACTCTTAGCCAAATTCCTGGGCTGATCCACATGGCAGCCACGCAGCACGGCAATGTGATAGGATAAAAGTTGAAGTGGGATCACAGAAATCAAAGGCATGAGCGACTCCGTAACCGCAGGCACCTCAATCACAAACTCCGACATTTTTGGAATGGTGTTATCGCCTTCCGTCACCACCGAAATCACCCGCCCTTTTCTTGCTTTCACTTCCTGAATATTCGAAACCACTTTCTCGTACGAACTGTCTTTGGTGGCAATAAACACTACCGGCATTTCTTCATCGATCAGGGCAATAGGTCCGTGCTTCATTTCGGCAGCGGGGTACCCTTCGGCATGTATGTATGAAATTTCTTTCAGCTTCAGCGCGCCCTCCAAGGCTACCGGAAAGTTGTAACCTCTTCCTAAGTAGATAAAGTTTTTGGCGTCTTTAAATTCCTCGGCAATTTTTTTGATCTGATCGTTGAGCAACAAAGCCTTCTCCACTTTTGCCGGAAGGTTTTCCATCTCCACCATCATCTCATTAAACTTTTGCTCTGTGATGGTTCCTTTTTTCTGGGCAACGATCAACGCCATCATGTTGAGCACGGTGAGTTGTGCCGTGAATGCTTTGGTGCTCGCCACTCCTATTTCGGGGCCCGCGTGCGTGTAAGCTCCGGCATGGGTTGCTCTGGGAATGGAAGAACCCACCACATTGCATACACCAAATATGATAGCGCTTTTTGATTTGGCTAAGTCAATGGCGGCCAACGTATCAGCAGTCTCTCCGCTTTGCGAAATGGCGATCACCACATCGCCTTCGCGTATGATGGGATTTCTATACCGGAACTCGGAAGCATATTCAACCTCAACGGGGATGCGGCAGAATTCTTCAAAGAAATATTCTGCTACCAGGCCCGCATGCCACGAGGTGCCGCAGGCAACAATTAAAATACGGTCTGCGTGTATCAGTCTGTTCAAATGTTCGCGCAAGCCACCCAATATCAATCTTCCTGTAGCAGCATCGAGCCGGCCCCGCATACAATCTTTGATGGAGCGCGGCTGCTCAAATATTTCTTTGAGCATGAAGTGTTCGTACCCACCTTTTTCAATGGCCTCAAGTTCTAAATCTATAGTTTGCACGTATGGGGTAAGTGGCAGGTTGGAAGTATCTTTGATGGTAAGCTTGCCGTGATTGATTATGGCAATTTCTTTGTCGTTCAAATACACAACTTCATTGGTGTATTCTATGATGGGCGTTGCATCCGAGGCCATAAAAAACTCTCCGCGCCCCACACCCAATACCAACGGACTTCCTTTGCGGGCTGCTATCAACAGGTCGGGGTCTTGCAGCGACATTACCACAATGGCATACGCGCCCACTACTTTGGTGAGCGCCAGGCGCACGGCTTCATCCAACGAACAATTTTCATTGTCTTTGATGTCTTCAATAAAATGAATGAACACCTCGGTATCAGTCTCGCTCAAAAACCGATGCCCCTTGCGCAGAAGTTCTTGCTTCAGTGACGAATAATTTTCGATGATACCATTGTGGATGATGGCCAAATTTTTGGTGGCCGAATAATGGGGGTGCGCATTTTCATCGTTGGGTTCTCCGTGCGTGGCCCAGCGCGTGTGCCCCATGCCTATGTGGCTGTCAAGGTTTTGGCCTTTTAGAAATGTCTCCAGTTCGGAAACTTTTCCTTTCTTTTTATAAATGTTGAGGCCGCCATTCAAGAGCGCAATGCCAGTACTATCATAGCCACGGTACTCCAATCGTTTAAGACCTTTGATGATTACTTCATGGGCTTGCCGATGGCCCACGTAGGCAACAATTCCGCACATACTGTTTATTGGTTTTCTAAAATAGGCTGAGTGTAATAAATCTTGAGTTTGATTTTGTCTTTTGGAAAGACTAACCGGTCAACTGATTTGCCGGGTGAAGGATTTACGGAGCGCAGAGCCCAATAGGGATATTTCTTTTCTCTTAATTCAGAAAGTCTTTGGAAAAAAAATGTTGGAAAGCCATTGTATGTGTTTGGTGTGGCTGTGTAATTCAATGTAAATAATTGACGGTCGTCAGTGGCAATAAATTGATCGGCAAGAGTTATCGTTTGATTAAACGTAATGTATTCTGTAGTGTCGTTA
>JAYVAI010000121.1:0-13268 GCA_043751075.1 Cyclobacteriaceae bacterium
TCGGCCAGGGATAGTAGTGGAAAGCCCGAAGCGCGGTGGATTTCATGCGTGGACGGACTTGGAACGGATAGCCCAGCCCCGTTTCGGGGGGCCGCCCAAGATTTTTTTTACAAGCCCGAAAGTGTACAAGTTATTTTGACAGTTTTATTTAACGAACAACAGGATAAGGAAATTTTGAAACCAAATCTATCCGCTTACCGGAGGCCTGCGATGCACGGGCTGCTTCCATCACCTCCAATACATGCAACGCATGCTCGGCATTGATGAGTGGTTCTATTCCGGTTGACATACTTTCTGAAATCACCGATGCTCCCTGTTGCCAAACATAGGTGCCAGGATCAGGAACGAAGCGGACGGTTTTTTCATTTTCGGATGTGGCCATATCCACACCCGTGGGCGCCCAGTCGTATCCAATCATGTGCATGTTTCCTTTGTTTCCCCACATGGAAATGGTAGGCCGGTCTTGCCCGGTGCCTTCGTGGCCATACGGATCAAAATAGTTGAAGCCACACTGCACATGCGAGAGTGTGCCATGGCCATGATCCATCAATACCATCGCATTGTCTTCGGCCACCACTTTTATTTTTCCTTTGTTGTCAACGGTGCGTTCAGGAGTTACAACGCTCGTCATGGCCACCACCGATTTTGCCGGGCCCAGCAAACCTGTAAGCGTTGCAATATTATACACGCCCAGATCGGGCAAACTGCCGCCTCCTTTTTCATAAAAGAATGCAGACCACGTAGGCCCAAGATGTCCGTAGTGGGCGTGGGCGGAAGAAACTTTTCCAAGCTTTCCCTCTTGAATGGCCTTTGCCATAAACGCAAACTGCGGACTGTTCACCACGGCAGGCGCACCCCAGATACGAAGGCCCTTGCTCTTTGCCAGGTCCAATAGTTCGCGGCCTTCTTTGTAGGTGTTGGCCATTGGCTTTTCGCTCCACACATTTCTGCCTGCGATCAACGCTTGCTTGTTGAGGCGGCCATGCTCCTGCATATCGGTGAGCGTGAGCATGAGATCGAACTTGGGGCCAGCCAGCAGTTGGTCAATGTGCGGATACCAGTTGGCAATGTTGTATTTCTCTGCGGCCTTCTTTGCCCTTTCGGGGATGATGTCGCAGGTGGAAACCAATTCCACAAAAGGTGATTTTGAAATGTGCGGCAGGTATTGGGTAGATACACTTCCGCAGCCGATCACGGCAAGTTTTATTTTGCGGTCGGCAGAAAAGCCAAACTCTTTGGCGTGCGTGGCCAGGGGTGCGAGGATGGAAGCTGCGGCCGCCATTGAACTTTGTTGCAAAAATTCTTTCCTTGTGAGTGTCTTCATATTAAAGCGCGGTGAATACGGGCAATTGTTTTCTGTAGTTTTTTGATGCTCAGCAAAAAATAGGCGATGATGTAAAAGAAAGAGCCGATCCATCCAATGAATAAATGCATATATTGTTGAGTTGAATTGATAGAAGTACCATGTAAATATAGTAATCGTGGTTTGGTTGTGGCTTGTGATTTACTGCAAAGCCAAATTTTTTTAAATTCGATTTAACGCAAGACCGAATGAATCTTTCCAACGAAACCTTCCAACTCTCCCCCACTGATCTCTCCAATCACTTAAGCTGCGACCACCTCACGCAACTCAATAGATTGGTGGCGTTGGATAAACAAAAGAAGCCCTACCGAAACGATCCATCGCTTGAAGTATTAATACACCGGGGCATGGAGCACGAAGCTGCCTATGTTGAATTTCTTAACCAGAAGGGGCTCAGTGCTGTCAATCTAAAAGGTCAATCATTGCAGGCCACATTGGATGCCATGGCCAGTGGTGTTGATGTAATTGTTCAAGCCAGATTGGAAGGTGAACAGTGGATGGGATTTGCTGATATTTTATTGAAAGTACAATGTAAGAGCAAATTTGGTAACTGGGCTTATGAAGTGCAGGATACAAAGCTTGCGCAGAATACAAGGGCGGCCACCATACTGCAGCTTTGTCTTTATACAGATTTGATTTCAAACCTTCAGCAAAGCACTCCTGAAAAAATGTATGTGGTGAAGCCAGGTGATGATTTTCCGACAGAGGAATATCGTTTCGCTGACTTCCATGCTTACTATCGTCAGGCAAAGAAAAATTTTGTAACGATAATGGCAGGGCCTGAGTTGGCTACCTATCCTGATCCCGTGGAGCATTGTGGAGTATGCCGGTGGTGGTCTGTGTGTGATAAGAAACGCCATGTTGATGATCATCTCTCGCTTGTTGCAGGCATACGCACATTGCATATTGAAGAATTAAAGAAACAGAACATTGATACACTTGAAAAGCTGGCCAAAGCGGATAAGATTGAAAAACCTGAACGTGGAAACAAAGAAACATTTATACGAAGGCAAGAGCAGGCAAAAGTTCAACTCGATGGTCGTGTCAAAGATCAGTTAACCTATAAATTATTACCGATCGAAGCGGGTCGTGGGCTTAACCGATTACCGGAACCAAACCCTGGAGACATTTATTTCGATATTGAAGGAGATGCTTTTTATCCCGATGGTGGATTAGAATATCTACTGGGCTTCGCATTTAACGAGAAAAATAATACGCCTACCTATCTAAGGATTTGGTCAACTAACCGAATGGAGGAGAAGAAAGCATTCATCGCTTTCATGGAGTTTGTTACCGACCGATGGAAAAAGTTTACTAATCTGTATATCTATCATTTTGCTCCTTATGAGCAAACAGCTATTAAAAGACTGGCGCGTGTTCATGCTGTGTTTGAAAAAGAAGTAGATGACTTGCTCCGCGCAGAAAAATTCATTGACCTGCATGCCGTCTTTAAGGAATCTTTGCTGGCCAGTGTGGAAAGATATTCTTTAAAAGATCTGGAGAAATTCACAACCTATACGCGCAAGGTAGAACTGCATGATGCCAGCGTGGCCAGAAAATCCGTTGAAGTGGCACTTGAGTTAAATGAATTCAAATCACTACCAAAGTCTGCGCTGGAAACTACTGAAGGCTACAACGAAGATGATTGTTTGGCCACAGAAGCTCTTCATCAGTGGCTTGAAAATTTAAGAACAGAATTGTTGAAGTCTGGAAAAGTATTTCAACGACCTCAACCCGAACCTGCCGAGGCGAGCGAGAAAGTTCAACAGCTTGATATAAGAGCGCACACTATTTTTAAAAGCCTGACTCAGAAACTTCCAGAAGACAGAAACACCTGGACGGATGAGCATAAAGCAATTTGGTTGCTGGCGCATCAGGTAAATTATTTTCGAAGAGAAGATAAGAGTGCTTGGTGGGAATATTTCCGAGTTCATGAGCTTGAACACGAGGATCTTTTAGACGAGCGAAAGGCAATCACTGGATTGCAGTTTGTAAAGGAGCTTCCCAAAGTTGGTAAGGAAAGAAATGTTACGCATCGATACAGCTATCCCCCACAAGAGCTAAGCATTGATGAAGGTGATGAATTGATCGAGGCGAAAGGAGATAAGATTGGTTCGGTTAAATCTATCTCACTTGAGAACTACACAATAGATATAAAGAAAACTGCTAACACCGCGCAAATACATCCTACTTCAATTCATGTGTCTGAAAGGATTGATCCAGGCTCCCTTGCAACTTCATTAATGGATATCGCTTCCGCAATTGATGAATATGGGCTTGGGCATAACTGGCCTCATCATGCTGCAAAAGATTTGCTGATGAAAAGAAAACCAAAATTGCTGGATGGATCGGAAGGTGCTGAAATACTATCAGGCGAAGATTCAACAAAGGCCGCCATCCGAATCGCCTTAAATCTGGAAAGAAGTGTGCTTGCTATACAAGGTCCTCCTGGCTCTGGTAAGACATACACCGGAGCCAGAATGATTATTGACCTTGCAAAAGCAGGAAAGAAAATTGGTGTTACTGCCATCAGTCATAAGGTGATCCGGAATTTTTTTGATGAAGTAATAAAACTAAGCCAGGAAGAAGGTTATAAGATCAGCTTTGCTCATAAGGTCACTGAGAAGAGTGAAACCGTGCCCGAAGTAATTGTTGAAACAACTGATTCAAAAAAAGCAATTGCATCATTAAGCGAAGGGAAAGTTGTTGGGGGCACAGCATGGCTCTGGTCTGATATTAATTCAAGCGAAGTACTTGATTATTTATTCGTAGATGAAGCCGGCCAAATGTCACTCTCTCAAGTATTGGCTGCATCCCGTGCGGCAAAAAATTTGATTTTACTTGGCGATCCACAGCAATTGGAGCAACCACAAAAAGGTGCGCACCCAGAAGGAAGTGACGTGGCAGCACTCACGTACCTGCTCGATGGGCACGCTACAATGCCAAAAGGCAAAGGATTGTTCTTAGATGTGACGCGAAGACTGCATCCTGCTATTTGCAAATTCACATCAGAAATTTTCTATGAAGGCCGACTTGAATCTTATCCTGGATTAGAGAAGCAAATAATAAGTGGTGGCACTCCGTATGATGGTGCAGGACTCTTCTACGTGCCCGTTGAGCATAAGGGAAATCAAAATAAATCTAAAGAAGAGATTGGAGCCATCGCTAGCATTGTTGAAAAACTTCTGAAGGGCGGCAAGTGGACAAATGCTAAAGGTGAAACGCGTATTCTTACAAAGGATGATATTTTAATTGTAGCGCCTTATAACGCACAAGTGGCGGGGCTCATCGAAAAACTACCGGGCATGCGGATAGGTACAGTAGATAAATTCCAGGGACAAGAAGCACCTGTTGTAATTTATTCTATGACCAGTTCATCACCAGAAGATGCTCCGCGTGGAATGAAATTTCTTTACAGCCCTAACCGATTAAATGTGGCCACCAGCCGGGCGAAGAGTATTTGTATTTTGGTTGCAGCTCCAAAACTATTGGAACCGGAATGTCATACAATTGATCAGATGAGGTGGGCGAATGCGTTGTGTAGGTTTAGAGAAATTTCAATATTAAGGTAAAGACAAAAAAAAGCCCAGATAATCCGGGCTTAGTTTTTGGGATGTATGATGTTTAATTGGAAATCAATTCATATGGATTTGAAATCGAATGTTTACCAAAACGTTTCAGCAATGCGGCTTCATTTTGAGTGTCGATGTTTTCCTTTTCTATAATCTCCTTAATAGCGGGTTGTTTCAAACCTGGTATGCGTATCAAAAAGAATGGCCATAAAGTTTCCTTCTTATATATTTTGTCCAGGTCGGGGAAGCCTGCGATTCGTTTGTATTCTTGAAAATAATCATTCTTAAATTCATCGGAATAAACAAACTCCCATAGCCCATTTTCGCAATGAAGCTTACCTACCTCTACATGGTCTACCTTTAAAGTGAAAATGGTTTTTTCGTTCTTGGGCAAGTGAAGTGTTACTTCTTCCTCACCTTTACTAAACCAATTGAAAATTTTTTTTATCATACTAATCGTTTCTTAAAGTCTTAAATCTCTCCGCTAATATCAGGGAAATCATTTCCCGTCTCTCTTTACTAAAATACTTGAATATGTCTTGCTCAAGCATTTTTAGTACCCTCTGCTCCTGCGACCTTGAAACCAAATCAACAATAATTTTGGAATACTCTTGCTTCAAATTTTTAATGAAGGTGATCAGCCCAAAATGATTAACGTCCGCATCCTTCTCAACGCTGATTCTCGGCTTTGCCTCTTCAATGTAATTTACAATTTTTTTTCCTTCCTTCCTGTGATGCGTGTGGTGTTTAACTATGTTCTGTTCGCTTTCGTTCCACATCAAACCCCTGGCAGAGTCGTAAATAGGTGAAAATTTAGGCGGGTTCCCACCTTTTTTAACAGTATTTATGACTCCCCAATTGTAAAAATGCCGGTCATTATTCCCTGCAATAGCATCAAAGGTAATCATGCTTATTAGGTCGCAGATTAAGCTTTCGCAAGCCTCTGGGAATACATGGCGTATTGCATCGCATATAAATTCAAAGGTGAACAGTTCTCTCGATGTTTTTTTGTTGTTAGCTATCTGAGCGGCCATATCCCGGTCATCGAGGTACTCGCCACAAATTTCAGCACCGTGAACAAGCACTTCGTTGGATTTACGAAAGTATCGGCTTAAAAAACGAACCTGGCCATTTGCCACTACCAACTTCACCTCATTCATATTAAGCCCTAACTCAATACCGATCCGATTGATCATGTATTCAATTACTGACTCGTGTGGATACCACTTCTCAGCGCTTTTGGCTATAAAAGGTGTCCATGTTTTGGGATTTCGTTTTTTTACTCCGCTATCCGGTTCAAAAAAATAGGCCTTAATAAATTGTTTAGGTGCATCTCCATCCAATCCAACATCAACCACATAATAATTTTCCTCCCAAAGCACCGGGATTTTGGTAAAATTGTGCAGCAGGCCAGAACTTTTCTGCGACTGCTCTATCCTAAGCCCAGTATTGGAAACGCCTTTCAAGAAAAATTATTTAGTCCTTCAACAATCTTTATCTCGTCATCACTCAAACCGTAAAGCTGATAGACCATTCGGTCAATTTTGTTCTCCAGTTTATCAACATTGGAATTGGCGTCAGTTTTCTTCGCTTCAAGTATTTTATCAACGAGTTCGATAATGGCTTTGGAATTCTTCTCAGCAGCTTTAGGGACTGGTATCTCGCCAAAATATTTCCAGATTAATTGATATCCATTTTGAATGGCAGTGCAATACTTCGATATAAGCCACCATCCCATTTTTGAATTGAGAATTGCTACAAGTGTTTTATCGCCCTTGGGAATAATCCACATTGAGTTGTTACAGTAAATATTTTTCTCATCATAAATGAAGCATGGCTTAACCTGGAATACCTGATACATTATCTTGGGTTTTTCAAACTCATCGTAATAATCGCATGCTCGTAATTCCCACCAAAAATCTCCTTTATCAGTCCTTGCTTCGGCTTTTTTCTTGTATGGCAATAAATGCTTAGCAACAGCAGGATAACTTCTTTCAAACCATTCCCATGCATCATCATACGGCATATCTCCATATCTAGGTGAAGGCTCACTGACGTGATATGGGTTTGAAGCTGGCAGGTTCCTTTTTATAGTAAAACCCTTAGGAATTAAAATCAACCAGTTTTTTGACTTCGCGGTTGTGTAAGATTTTATTTCCCTCCCTAAAAGAAATGGCTTTATAAGCTCTTCAGATATTTTATCTTGCTTAATGAGCTTCGCCTTAACATCACTGTTGATCAAGAACGCCTCGGTCAAACCTGTTTTTATTCCATAATGCGCCTTTCCCCCAACGTAATCAAAAAGTGATTCACAGTTTGATTTTAATCTTGAAAGCAAACGTTGATCACCTCCGGAAGAGATGACCCAGGTTTCTTTACTTAATTCAGAAAGATTCATTTCCTGCCTAATAGATTTTGCATAATCCCCTAAGCCATTTTCAAATTGAAGTTTCTTGATGACTGAAGAATAGAACGTATTTTTTGAAGATTGCTTCGCAGCACATAATATACAAGGATAGGTTGTGGCTCCATCAAAAATCTGCAAGTCTCCAAAATCAACTATTGATTGAAGTTGTTGTTGAAGAAAAAATGCACGCAATGGCTTTCCATAGCCAGCTTGCATCCATTTATTTGGCATAATAAAACAGAAGTGCCCTTCATTCTTTAATATTTCGAATCCCTTCTCAATAAAAAATACATACAAGTCAGCTGTTCCAGAATATGTTTTGTAATGACTTTGTAAGTGGTGTTTCTGTTCCTTTATTTCTTCTTGTCTGATATAAGGCGGATTCCCCATCACAACATCAAATCCAATAAAATTCCCATCTATATCTAGCACCTCTGGAAATTCAAACCGCCACTCAAAGGCGTTTTCATAAATCTTATTGTTTACAACATTTTTTAATTCCTTAGAGAGTTTGTTTATCTCATCCTCAATTTTCTCTATTTCCTTTCTCCGTTTCTTGGCTTGATCACCACTTTTCCCATATTCGGCTTCAGGCTCAAACAACATTATGCCGGTTCCATCCTTGCCCCTTCCGGTAAGCTTAAATAATTGCTCGCCTAGCTTTGCAATTCTCTTTTTTCTTGGATCGGAGTAGTTTGCAATTTCAGTTTCAAAACTGGATTTAATGTCTGTGATTAATCTCTCTATTTCACGTTTTTCATCCTTTGAAGAAGCATGATGATAATTGTGAACAGCAAGTTTATAACTATCAATATTCCACTTACTCCTTTTTAGTGCTTTGCTTAGATCGGCATCAAGCGGGAAACGGCTGATCAAAGAATTGCCCTGCTTAATGTTAATATCAATGTTGGGCAGCGTCTCCAATTCAGCATACTTACTATCGGCTGTGTAGTAAGCATTCTTCAGCAATTCAATCCACAAACGCAATCGGCAAATCTTTACCGAGTTGGGGTTAATGTCCACACCAAAGAGGCAGTTTTCAATAATGGTTTGTTTTTCATGAAAGAGAGCCTCTTGCACGCGCTGGCTTTCCTTGTTGCCAGGCTTGTAATCAAAAAATTCATTTTGGCCAAGAGAAACGATCAGCTCATCGTTGATCACTTCAACAGAATAATCGCGCAATACTTTTCCATTGCGATCTGCCAATACACCCAATTCTGATTTAATGGCAATGATCTCATTCAATGCCGAAACTAAGAAGTGCCCGGAGCCAACAGCCGGGTCGCAAATTTTAAGGCTATTGATTATATCATTGGCTTTGTCAATATCCTTGCTGGTAATGTGATTATGCAACTGATCAAAGGTTTCAAGTTCCCAACCTTTCACCTCTTTAAACTTTTGCACCACGGCTCTGCGAATGGTTTCGCGGCACATGTACATGGTGATAAAGCCAGGCGTAAAGAAGGATCCGTCTTTGTAGCCGTTGATCTTTTCAAAGATCAATCCCAACACCGAAGCATTGATCAGTGATTTATTTTCCTCCTGAATTTCCTCCTTGCCTTCGGAAGTAAAGTCATACGAATCGAGAAACTCAAACAGATATTGAAGTGTAGGCATTTCACCTTCACGCTTCTTTCCGTTTTCTGTTTTAAGAACAGTACTTCCGGCTATCTTTAATTTCAATCCGTCATCCAGGCTATTGATGCGTAGTGCATCTGCCTCCAATGCGCTTATTTCAAACAGCGAACTGTTGAGATATGGCACGTATTGAAATTTTTCTTGTATTGTGCCTGTACGTTCTTTATTGGTTCTGGCCAGTACCTGGAAGAAAAGTTTATTCAGTTCATCGTAGTTTGTAATGGTCTTGAAATCAAGGAAGCGATATCGCTTGTCTCCATGGTAATTCAAAAGCTGGCCTTCCAATAACTTAAGAAACAGTATTCGATTAATCCACGTGATGCACAATTCCAGTGCTATGTTAAATAAGCGCTCTTCTTTCTTTTCGCCAAAGTCAGCACCTTCGCGCGGAAGTTCACGAAGACGATCTTCCGCTATCAGCGTATTAATAGCATTCTCCAATAGAGAACCTGCATCCGGCTTTTCTTTTCGCTGAATGAGTTTCTTGCCTCCATTTTTTTTTTCTTCAAGGCCAATGATATGCAAGAGTTCACTGTAGAATTTGGTATCGAGTGAATTACTATCGTTGGCAAAAGGTTGTTTTAGTAAATGGGCCGGTGAAAGGAGTTGAAACAGCGGCTTAAGGACTTTGTCGTCCTTAGGATCATTATTCGTAACAGCCTTTTCAACCTCACGTAAATCAAACCATGTAAAAACGATTTCCTCTTTCAGATTTTTGAGAAATGGTGCTGCAATCTCTGAGTAGAAAAAATCGGTTGTGTCATTGGCTTTTCGTTTGCCTTTCCAATCCAAATAGTCTTTTGTAAGATCACCATTCTTATAAAATATTCTGTCGAATACCATGGCATCAAATACGAACCATTCATGCATGTTGGTAGCCACCAGGTATTTGATATCAATGTTGCCTTCATCAATACGCTCACGCAAATAATAAAGTATCAGCTCGTGCATGGCTTTAGCGTTCAGGTTCTTTACGCTTACCATATCCGATGAACTTGGCTTCTTGGCTTCAATGATTACTACCGGCTTTTTATCTTCATAGATGGCAAGATCGATCCGGCCTTTGGTGTTGATCTGGTTCTTGCCGTTGTAATAAGTATCGTACAGAAATTTGGTAACGTTGTTTTTAACATGTTCCTCACTTTCTTTAGGATCAATGCTTGCAATAAATTCCTTCAGGTTCTTTTTGAAAAGTTCAATTTCCGCACGACCTACTTTCTCTTTTCGATAGGCCTTGTTAAGAGATTGATTTGGGGCAAGAAGAGCAAGGGGCATCAAGAAAGATTATCGTGAAAACATAATCTCACAAAATAAGGCAATTTGGTAAGATTTAATAGCGGTTGAGAGTGGCGTGTGGCCTGCAACTTTAGCGGGCCAACTTTCGGGGGCGGTGCAAAAACACAAACGGCTTTTGAAAACAAAAAATAAATGTACCCAGGACGGGACTTGAACCCGTACAACCTTTTAGGGTCACAGGATTTTAAGTCCTGCGTGTCTACCAATTCCACCACCCGGGCAGGGCTTTTTCTTTGTTCGATATTAAACTAAAAAAGTGTGAGTTCTCCCACACTTTTTTAGGATTAATCATTATTGAAGAACGATTAACCGATTATTGAGCGGGAAACGAGACTCGAACTCGCGACCCCGACCTTGGCAAGGTCGTGCTCTACCAACTGAGCTACTCCCGCTTACTATAAATGCTCTACCTCCCGCCTTGATTCATCCAAAACTCAAGATATAAATAAATGGCCTTAACCATAAATTTTGAATCTTAAATCCCGAAAGGGACTGCAAATTTAATATCCGGCTTCAAATATGCAACACTGCAAACCTAAATTCATGGATTTACTTATTGAAGCGATATTTTGTTGCTTTTCAACGATTGCAAATACTCCACCAGGTCAACCAACTCCTTTTCTGTCATTAAGGTCTGCAAGTTGGACGGCATCATCGAAGTCTCCTGCTTTTCGCGCGATGCAATGGTTGCCTTGGCAAGCGTCTGTTGGGTGGTCATGTATTGTATTTCCACTTTGTCCTCCGTCTCCGAGGTGATCATACCAAAAGCCTGGCTTCCATCTTTCATCTTAAATGCATATCCCTCGTATCCAAAGCTGATACCTTGATCGGGAAAGAGTATGGTGGTATATATTGCACGCTTGGAAAGTTTTGATCCGATCTCGCTCAGGTCGGGCCCGAATTTTACACCGGCCCCGTTTATCTGGTGACAGTTGCCGCATGTGCTGGCGAACACCGCTTTGCCGTTTTCAGCAATTCCTGTTTTGTCCATCAGCACTGCCATATCAGTTGTCGCTCCATCTTTGCTTTGCGGAAGTTTAAAATAGCTGGCTCCGGCTGCGCGTATATTGGGCCTCCACGCAGATTGAAATACGCCTGCTGCGGTCAGGTGCAATTCCGTTGGGATTTTATTTTCGCTGGCCAACGCAAGCAGATGATCTTCCGAATCTGTGGGGCCGCCAAAAGCACGCAAAGCAAGTTTGCGGTTGTCGATGCTTTGAGTGCTGTCCATGAAGATAAGCTCCATCAATGCCATGGCACTCTTGATATACATGGAAGGCCTAATGGATTTGATCACAGCCTGAACATCTTCATTTTTCTTTTCTGAAATTAGTTGTTCTATCGGGTCGGTTTTGTTCCAATCCAACAACGTCTTCATCGCTTCTTTTCCCATCACGCTATCGGGATAGTGCAGGCTTACGGAAAGCAAATCGGCTGCTTTGGTTTCAAGTTTAAAGCGGGCCACCAACTCAACAAACTCAAGGCGGTCTTTATATTGATCCAATGTTTTGTTGAGGGCCGTTTGGACTGCGGGTGTTAGTTTGGTGTTGGAGTCCATGTGCTTGAGTGCGTACAACACTTTTTCACCTTGTGTTTCCGTTACCAATTTGGAAAGCACGGCTTGCTTGGATGGATCTTTGTGAAAGTCAAATGCGCGGAAGCACCAGAGCATTCCTACAGGATCTGCTGTTTTGATCAGCTCGGCCAGCAAGGGCATGGCATCTTTACTGCGAATCCTCCAGACGATATCATGCCCACCCAGTGTGTTCCAGTTGCTACCCACTTTTTTCTTCCAGGCAGCAAAATACAAGTCATCATTTTCGGATGCTCCGATACCCAACGCCTCGATGTACCAACGATCTTTTCCATCGTGTTGCACAGCAAGATCAGCCCACAACGCGGCAGCCTTTGACGAATTGTTTCCGCGCAAAGCAAGTATGGCTTCTCTTCTTACTTGTGGAGAAGAATGACTAACTAACTTTTCAACAATCGGAAGTACATCTTTGTTACTCATGCGATAGTTGCGCAACGCTGCGATCACAATGTTTGCGTTTGGATCGGATAGGCCTTCATTAATATAGCTTTCACCTTTTGGTAATTTGGCAAGCAACCACAACGCTTGCGCCCGTTGCAGTTGATTTTCTGATGTCCAAAGTTGTGATAATGCAGGCTCGGCTTTTTCACCCATGGCGGCCAATGAAGTCCAGCCGAGATAACGCGTGGCGGGATTTGGATTCAGCAATGCTTTAATGGCTCCTTCAACCGAAGCAACATCTGTTTTCTCTGTACTGTATTTCATCTTGGGCGGAGCCACCCGGTAAATTCTTCCGCGGTCGAGATCACCCACAGCATGGCCACCAACTCCCGGATCGTACCAGTCGGCAACGAAGAGCGAGCCATCCGGTGCAATGGCAACATCCGCAGGACGGAACCATTGGTCTTTCTGTGCTTCCAGGATATTTACAACCGTGGCCGTGTAACCCGCACCACTATTTTCAACAGGATAAGATCGCACCACATTGTGACCTGGCTCCGAATGGATCATTTGTCCCCGAAAGACTTCAGGTAAAAGCGTGCCTTCATAAATAGTAATACCTGTTGGTGAACCCGATCCTGTTTGCAACAGATTGGGAACAACACCCGGATCGTTCAAATGCCAATGGCGCAACGGGATTTCTTTTTCCATGTTTGTTCTTCTTGCTGGCCAACTTGCTCCCGTCATTTCATCTTTAAACCCATAGTTGCCGCCCTCCATCACATAGTTGATGCGTGTGCCTTTGTTTCCATCGTCATCGTTGTCCGACTGCCAAAGGGTTCCGAAGGGATCGATCGCTACTTCGTAATTATTGCGAAAGTTGTGGGCAAGCACTTCCACCTGCGAGCCATCCATATCGCTTCGCATCACCAGCCCTTCCCGAAAGGGTTTCCCGTCTGTGGCAACTTTGCGGCCGCGAACATCCACCACCGTGTCGCCCGATGCGGTGAGCAACGA
>JAYVAI010000122.1:0-4809 GCA_043751075.1 Cyclobacteriaceae bacterium
ATCTCACTCACAATTTCAGGTGCAGCAGCTTACCTCAGTGCAAAAGGTATTTCCACAAACAAAATTACATTCACCGGTGCCGACCGCAGCTTTAAAGGAAGTTGGGATAAAATTTTTTTTACTGGCACGCTAAGCCCTAAAAATGAATTCGATCAGGTAGAGATTACGCATGGTGGAAGCAATATCAGCAATAGATATAATCTCCAATTAAATAATAGCAACCTTAAAATTTCTAACACCGTCATTAGCAATAGTGCTGGTGGAGGCATGTATGCTGATGATGGATCAACTTTTGAAACTTCATTCAACACTTTCTCCAACAACAATACTTACCCAATTTATGTTACCGCAAAACATATCAATGGACTGGATGTGAATACAATTTTCGTTGGCAATACAATCAATAAGGTCTTCGTTTCCGGTTCAACGTTAAATGATGTTAACAATGAACACGTGTGGAAGCCGCTTGACAATAACATCCCCTACTTTTTTAATGGGAATATTTTTATTTATTCTGGATTAAGAATTTTACCTGGTACAGTGCTAACCTTTAATAGCGGCACATACATGCAAGTGACAGCCTATAACGCTACTGGTTACATCACAGCAAAAGGAACGGCTTCACAAAAAATCATTTTTACCGGAGCTGATTCATCCATCAAAGGAAGTTGGCGTGGCCTGGAGATTAACAACACCACAAATCCAAAAAACGAATTAGACTTTGTGGAAATATCACGGGGAGGGAGTACAGGCAATGTCAGTCGAAGTAATCTTATCCTTAACTATAACGCTACGCTCAAATTAACCAACTCTACGATCAGCAATAGCGCTTCTGATGGTATTATGGTAGAAAACGGGTCAGATTTTTCTTCATTTGCTAATAATTCCTTCACAGACAATACCAGCTATCCTCTAAACTTACAAGTTTATAGCGTTGGGAAACTCGATGCCGCATCCACATTTACCGGAAATGTATTCAACAAAGTAAGGGTCAATAGCGGAACGTTAAATGATGTAACCATGGAACATGTCTGGATAAACCTCGGTGGAGGAACATCCTATTATTTTCCAGGTGATGTGACCATCAACTCTGGACTAAGTATCCTTCCGGGTGCAACGCTTGAGTTCAATACTGATGCCAGATTATTAATTCAAGGGTCAGCAGCCTATCTAACAGCAAAGGGAACTATGAGCAGTAAAATAACTTTTACCGGTGCAGTAAAGGCAAAGGGAAGCTGGGAAAACATTTACTTCAACAGTTCAAATTTAAAAAATGAGCTTGACCATGTATTAGTAGAATATGCTGGCACCAATAGTATTTTAGTATGGGACAATAGTAGGCCAAAAATCACCAACTCTACAAATAGCCCGTTCATCGGGAGTGGGATTGTTTGTTCAAAATGGTTGGGGGTCAGACCTCTCAACATTCTCAAATAATCAATTCGTAAATAATGATAGCTACCCAATTGTTCTACCAGTTTACTCTTTAGGTAAGCTAGATGCGAACACTACATTCGCGAATAATACTTTAAATATGGTGAATGTCCATTCCTCCACACACAATGATATAACTGCCGAAGCAACATGGCCTGCATTTGCTGATGGAACTCCCTACTTTATAAACGGTAATATCACCATCAATTCAGGCGTGCGCATACAAGCCGGTGCAACATTCCTTTTTAATTTCAACACCACCTTTTCAATTGTTGGAGCCAGCAGTTACTTAATTGCCAAAGGCACAACCGCAAGCCCTATCACCTTTACCGGTAAACAATTAACCAAGGGTTATTGGCACGACCTGTATTTTAATAATAGCAACAGCACGTTAAACGAGCTCAACTTCGTTAACATTAGTTATGGAGGTTCCTTGAGCTTTAATGGAAGAGGGAATATTTCTATGGACAATTCTTCTCGCTTATCTATCACAAATTCAGTTATCAGCAATAGTGGTCAGTGGGGAATAGTAAAATATAGTGCCAACTGTATCTTAAACTCAGATGCAACCACCGCCAATACATTTTCAGGAAATGAATTAGGGAACATAAAACCATAAACCATGAAACCAATACTATTTTTTCTTTTTGTTTTCATTACCTTATCAGGCACTGCATACGACTTTGGCACCATCACCTACAAAGACGCCAAGTACAATGAGCGCAACAATACCATCGACATTGTGTATGACCTCCGTGAAGCGCAGCACAATTATTACAACTATGCTGTTGAACTTTATTATTCATTGGATGATGGCCAAACTTTTGTTGGTCCGCTTCGCTTAGTGCGTGGCGATGTGGGTGGCAATGTGGCACCCGGTGCCAACAAATCCATTCAATGGGATTTTTCTATTGAAGCCCCTGACTTTACAGGCAGCAACATCCAGTTTTCCGTTCGGGCCAAAGCGCGGATGAGGCCCGAGTTTTATTCAAAATTTGGAGGGCCAAAAAATGCAGCCTGGTCTGTGCTCGTGCCTGGGCTGGGTGATCAGAAAGTGCGCCATAAAAATAAAATCTTTTATTTCGGTTTCGCTGTTGCAGCCTTCGGTGCATTGGGGGTGGGGATTATTCAACATACAAAAGCCACTGATTCTTACCAGCAATATCAATTGGCAGAAAACGCTGAAGATGCCAACTATTATTACAATCAATCTCAAGAACAGTTGAAGCAAAGCACCATGCTCTTTGGCGCAGCGGCCGTCATCTGGGTCACTGACATTACATTGGTCACCATCAAAGGTTTTCAAAACAAAAAACTAATCCGCGACACCTTCCCAAAAGCCACAACGGTAAAGGTGGGTGTAGCTGTAAATTATACTACACCGGGTCTAGGTCTTTCATTTAAATTTTAAATAACTCATGAAAAAATCATACATCCTCCTCATCACCTGCTTTTACTTTCACGGATTATCAGCACAACTGCTCGAATCAAAAAGTCCGTCCCTGAATTTCAACATCCCCAATGCGAATGATCCAACCATAAAATTTTTCTGGATCAACCCATTGGAAACATTCAGTGTGGTGGAGGGCAAGACCCTGGCGGTGAAGATCGGGTTCCAATCACCCATTCCTATCAAGCTTGTTTCGCTTTCTGTGAACGACAAAGCATTAAGTGGCACACGCGGTGAAAAGGCCAACGTAGGGGAACTGCGGGGCACCAAATTTGATGAAGTTGTAGCGTTCAACATACCCCTGGCACGGGGAACCAACATCGTGCGTGTGGAAGTGGAAAATGAAAAAGGCGGTAAGCGTACTGAAACACGTGCCGTGCGCTCATCCGATACCCAACTTCCTTTTGATTTGGAGCGATACGATCATGCACTGCTGTTTGCCACCAATGATTACAATGAATGGCCGGACCTTGTTAATCCCATAGACGATGCCAAAGCCATTGCAAAAGAATTGGAAGAAAATTATGGATTCAAAGTAGAGGTGGTGCTCAACCCCACCAACTCAGAGATCATTAGTAAAATAAGAGAATATAGCCTAAAGAAATACTTAGACTACGATCAGCTGTTTGTATTCTTTGCAGGGCATGGCCAGTTTGATGATGTATTTACGGAAGGGTATTTGGTGTGTAAAAATTCTAAGAAAGACGACCTCTCAAAAGAATCCTATATCTCGTTTTCAAACCTTCGCACGTACCTGACTAATATTCCTTGTAACCATCTTTTCTTAACCATGGATGTATGTTATGGAGGCACATTTGATCAGGCCATTGCACGCGGTACTGACCGTGCAGTCGATGACGATATGTATGGTGAAGTAAAGACATCCGAATTTCTGGGAAGAAAACTTCAATTCAAAACCCGCAAGTATTTAACCTCCGGAGGCAAGCAGTACGTGCCTGACGGCAGGCCCGGAGAGCACTCTCCTTTTGCCCGCAAGTTTTTAGAAGCGTTGCGCACCTATGGAGGCCGTGATAAAATTTTGACCATGAGTGAAATCGTAAGCACGGTAGAAAAAATAACACCCGAGCCACGGTATGGAGAATTTCCCGGCAACGAACCGGGAAGTGATTTTTTGTTTTTGGCGAAGTGAGTAAAAGTATGTTGAACTTACAATTTTAGAAATAACCTGTGTCTCCGTGGTCTGTGTCTTCACAGACCACTTTCAGGCACGGGCAGTTTCGGTCTGTGTGAACCCAGACCGAGGAAGTAAAACAAAATTCAAATTCAAAAACAAAAAATGCTTCAAAAGTTTATCAAAAAATCATTGGCTCTTAAAATCGGAATCCCCCGAAAGGGATGGAGTGTGAGCAAGTGCGGATCGCCTGTGATGATGCATGAAGCTTGCGATGCTATGGCAAGTTCAAGGATCATGTTGTCGTCAGGGTCTTGGCAGTAAGTGATTTTTTCAGTAGCCATGAAGGGGATCGCATATTTTTCGACCTCCTTCGCCACGGCCAACTGCGAGGGCGAAGAGAAAGCAATGGTTATAAAAACGACATCAACTAAGTCTAAGCCCATGGATGACCCTCAAGAGCAAGACACTATTTTTATGGATGGCAAAGACGAAGACATAACTCTGCTCAAAAATGGCACATCGGTATTGCTTTTTGCCAAACCTTTTGTGACGACAGAGTGCGTATTTCTCAGGCATTTCTCCCAGAGTTGGAATGAAGGCAAGCATTCTATCATACAATTTTTCGGCATTGTGCGGAGAGCCTTTATCAGAAATGTATTTAATGTTTTCAGCAATATCCTTTTTGGCCCTTGCAGAAGTAGTTACCTTCATTTGGCTTTATTGGAGGCAAATAAATCTTTAAACTGTTCATCCAATGAAGCTTTTAGCTCCTCCACAGTCATAAAACTAC
>JAYVAI010000123.1:0-1849 GCA_043751075.1 Cyclobacteriaceae bacterium
CTTCACTCTCACGTAAACAAGTTTAATACTTTTCTTCTCCGTATCTCGTTCATCCACTTCAAATTTGGCGATGCTCTTTAGCAACAAGGCCAACTTTCCAAAACCAAAATTTCGGGGGTCAAAGTCGGGCTGTTTTTTTAAGATCAAATTTCCAACTTCTCCCAGAAATGCCCAGCCACTATCGTCAGCCAAATCAACGATGGTGGTTGATATCAACTGAATAGTTTCTTTGTCGATCTTTTTAAGAGTTTCGCGGTGTGGTGGTTTAATTTCCTTTTTGCCTTTGCTAACATCCACCGTTATCTTGGGCTCCTCTATGGGTATGTTCAATATTTCGATGTAGATAAATTTGTCGCACGCCACAATAAATGGATTGGGAGTTTTCTTTTCACCAAGGCCAATCACGGTCATTCCGGATTCTCTCAATCGTGTCGCCAATCGGGTAAAATCGCTGTCGCTGGACACAATACAAAAAGCATCCACTTTCTCTGTGTATAAAATATCCATGGCATCAATGATCATGGCGGAGTCGGTTGCATTTTTGCCCGTGGTGTAGCCATACTGTTGAATGGGTGTTATGGCATTTTCCAACAATATATTTTTCCAACTGTTGAGATTTGGTTTTGTCCAGTCCCCATAAATCCTCTTGAATGTGGGCGAACCATACTT
This sequence comes from Cyclobacteriaceae bacterium, assembly GCA_043751075.1. GTDB lineage: Bacteria > Bacteroidota > Bacteroidia > Cytophagales > Cyclobacteriaceae > ELB16-189. The sequence continues at coordinate 670 of JAYVAI010000123.1, forward strand.
GGCAATCTCTTCCATCATAGCTTTAATGTTTGTTGACGGTATATTGTCTGCGTCAATAAGCACTGCAATCCGAACATCTTTTGTTGTCTTCATTTTGATTGGATATTTATGGAGCGATAGACCGAAGTTGTGTCAATTGCGCCTGGCGAATTTAAGAAACAAAAATGTGAATCCATCGGTTGGGTTCATTTCAAATTCCCCGTGCAGAGGCCGCAACCACGCGAGGCGCGTGGCATAACCCTTCCCTGGTTGCATATCTCATGATTGATTCAAGTGCCGTAGGCTCGAAAACATATTGTAACAACGGATTTTAATCCGTTGTTAGTGACATCACAAGGCAGAGTGCCATTGGCACGGTACATATTATATCGGCCTATATAAGCCGAACCTACAGTTCTTAGTATCCCTTCTACTTGTTTCTCAACGGACTAAAGTCCGTTGTTACAAAATTGGCCGAGGCTACGCCTCTTTGCAAAAGTTTGATTATCAGGATTGATGCAAGGGATTATATATAATTGTCGCGAGCTTCCCGTGGTTTAATATTTTTATTTTGAATGGATGTGTAGTTTGGCAGATGGGGAAATATTGGTGGCCTAAGTTAACGTTAACAATAAAACATCATTAGCACAGGTGTATGATAAATTGCACCCTTTTTCACCAAATGACTTTCGTATTGCGGGATTCCGGCCTGCCTACCGGCCAGGCAGGGTCTCGTTTTATTGGGAAACTAAAATTAAAAAGATAGACCCCTCGCCCGGAATGACATTTCAATTTAGAATACTCCAACCGCTTTCTATGTACGTCATCGCGGCCACGTTAAAAGGTTTCAATAAGGTGCTAAGCCTACATGAGCCGCGATCCCAATAATCTTGCAGCAGAATGAAAAAAAGAGCGGTGCAATTTGTCATGCACTCTCTGTGAGTTTAGTTGCCCACAAAATTGGTGGTAGCACCATTCATTTTGATGGAGTGAATTTCTTTTCTCGCTATGGATGATTGTTCTGTGTCCCAGGCTTTCCAGTATTCAGTAAGTTGAATAATTTCTTCGCGCAGGCAAGGATATTTTTTTGCTTCGGGAATTCGCGGCCACTTTCCTGTTGCCAAATGATAGCTGCTCAATCCTCCGGTCCACTCAAAATGTCCCGGATCATAAAGATTGCGCCACCTTCCGCCCCAGCGCA
>JAYVAI010000124.1:0-4803 GCA_043751075.1 Cyclobacteriaceae bacterium
GGTTCCGTGGCAGTGACATTAAATATTTGCTGCTGATTGTTTTCGTCAATTCGAATAGCACCGTGTAAAGTAGCGAGCCACACAATTCCCTTTTTGGTGGTTAAAACGGCTTTGACCTGGTTGCCTACCATTTGATTTTCTATCCTGCTGGAAACTTCATGGTATTCAAAAAAATTTCTGTGTTTATTAAGCCGGCTCAGTCCATTTGAGGTGACCAGCCAAATCACGCCACCGGTGTCTTCAAAAATCTGCCAGATGGCGTTGTTGGCAATGGAGTATGATGTTTGCGGATTATGAAAATAGGCCTCGCTGTTTTTTTTTATTGGGTCGAAAATGTTCAGGCCGAAATCTGTTCCCAACCATAAGTTGCCATCATCATCGGGATACATGCACTTGATAACTTCATTGTTGAATGCGGGACTGCTGGTGCCGAACCGCTGATATGTGCCGGAAGTAGTGTTGAATAAACATAGACCGGTTTCAGTGCCAATCCACAAAAGCGAATCAACCATTTCTGAAAATGGTTTTATATCGCCACAGATCAGGTTATTTTTCAGGGTGGCTTTGTATGGGCCTTTCAAATCAAACACATCAAATTGTTTATTGCCTTTCTTGAGTTTGTTCAACTTGTCGTAAGTGCCAACCCAAAGCGTTCCCGATTTATCTTGATAGATAGACCGCACGGCATTATGGCTTAACCCATTTTTGGACGAATTATAAATGTTCGAAATGGAGTCCTTGTCTTTTTGATATTCGATGAGACCGCTCTCGGTGCCAATCCAAAGCACGTTGCCCTCACCGCCACTGATGGTGCGCACCGTTTTATTTTTTCCCAAATCAATCCTTGTTACTTGATAGGTGGTGGTATTGATTTTACAAAGCCCGTTCCAGGTGCCTACCCAAATGAAGTCGCCATCGGCAAGCAGGCAACTGATTTCATTTGATGGGAGTGAATTTTCTGATTCATTTTTTTGAAACGTCCGGAAATGGTTGCCATCATATCGGGCCAAGCCGTGTCCGGTGCCAATCCAGATGAAATAACCTTTCATCCGTTATTGACTTGGCTCAAACTTCTTTGGGTTCTGATAGAACGGAAAGAAAAAGGTATTCCCAATATTTCCGGGTCAATTATTCTTTTAGTGATAGATACATTTTAACAGTAACAGGACGCAGAGATGGCGATAGCTATTTTGCTCAAAGTAAGAAGTATGGATTCTTCCCGGGCGTGTCAGTAGCCTGGAAGCACGATAAGGAGAATTTCATGAGCAATTCAAATCTGATTTCCACTTTAAAACTTAGGGCTGGAATTGGGCAAACCGGTAATGCCACGGTAAATGGAAATGCTATTGCCTTATATGGTGGGGTTTATCCTTACCCCATCGGAAATGTTCTGTATCCCGGAGTGGCATTGACTCAATTAGCCAACCCTAACCTAACCTGGGAAACAGTCGAAACTATAAATCTGGGATTGGATTTTGGAGTCCTGAACAACAGGATATCGGGTTCGCTGGATGTTTACAGGCGGTCGGCCAAAGACCTTCTGGCCTATACCACGTTGCCCCTTAACAATGATGTGTCCAGGCTCTTGGTTAACAATGGAACTACACGAAGTGAAGGAGTTGAATTAATGGTAAGCTCAGTGAATGTGCAAGGCCCAATCACGTGGTCAACCACCTTCAATGCCTCACTATCAAGAAGTATTTGGGTGAAGGGGAACCCAGCAATAAATACAAGTCCTTGGATTAAAAATGGAGATCCCTATACAGCTATTTATGGATGGAAAACGGATGGGATAATTCAGAGTACAGCAGAGGTTCCATCTTATATGCCTACCGCAAAGCCAGGGAATATTAAGTATGTTGATCAAAATAGCGATGGCGTACTTGACAACAAAGATGTTGTTGTATTAGGGCAGACTGCACCAAAATGGAGTCTTGGAATGGCCAACAGCCTGAGTTACAAAAATTTCGACTTGAATTTATTCCTCTAGCCTATATGGGGAATACCGCAAACATAAATTCAATTGGCAGAGGATTTGATCCTGCAAACCCTGGGCAGCGCCTGGCATTGAGCAACATGCAAAATGTTCCTACAGACATCAGACGTGTGTGGACGGCAGATAACACCACTGGTAATTTACCTGGCTTGGCAGCCGATCAATACTCAGGCAATAACGCATCGGGCAACAACAATTTTTATTTGCAGAGCGCCAACTTTCTTATTACCCGATATGGCACACACGTGTTTCGGTTTCGCAAATTTCTGATAGAGTGGCTGGCTTTAAAAGCAAGTATGCCAAAGACGTAATGATTTTGGAAACTGCCTACCCGTGGGGCAGTGTCGGCAATGATGGTTACAACAATCTTTTTGGCGGGCAAACTCCTGTTGCCAGATTTCCTTTTACGCAGCAAGGCCAGTTGGATATGATGAAGACCATAACCCAGGAAATGATTGATGGTGGTGGCATTGGGGTAGTTTACTGGGAACCGGCCTGGATTTCCTCTGGCATGAAAGATTTGTGGGGCACTGGGTCTTCCTGGGAGAATTGCACATTCTTTGATTTTAATGGAAATGTGCATCAGGGGACTGACTACATGAAATTTACCTATAACCGATAAACCCTTTTGGCTAAAACCAAAATCCAACCCCGAACCCTTCTACCTATGGAACGTGCGTCCAGTTTTTTCTCATTTGGTTTTCTTCTGTTCATTTTTTGTAACACAACATGCCGAGCTCAAACTGGCCAGTCGAAAAAAGACAACGCTTTGATTTATGTTGACAAGGAAGGCGTAATGCGGTGGAGGAAAGATAAAACTGAAGCATCGTTCTTTGGGGTGAACTACACCACTCCATTTGCTTTCGCATACCGCGCACACAAAGCCTTAGGGGTTGATTTGGAGCAGGCGATTGAGCAAGATGTGTATCACATGGCCCGCATTGGCCTCGATGCTTTCCGGGTACACGTTTGGGATACTGAGATTTCGGACGTGGCCGGCAACTTGTTGGAAAACGACCACTTGAAGTTATTTGATTTTCTGTTGGCCGAATTAAAAAAGCGAAACATCAAGACCATAATAACACCCATCGCTTTCTGGGGCAACGGGTATCCTGAAAGGGATGAAGACACTCCCGGATTTTCCAGATTCTTTGGCAGGGGAAAATTGACCACCAACGACTCGGCTATCGTGGCGCAGGAAAATCACCTGAAACAATTTTTCAAACATGTAAACCCCTATACAAAACTCAGTTATCAAAATGATCCGGATATAATCGCCATCGAAATCAACAATGAACCCAGCCATAGCGGGCCGAAGATTGGGGTGACAAAATACATCAACCGATTAGCGGCCGCTGTTAAAGGCACAGGTTGGTCAAAACCAATTTTCTATAATATCAGCCAGGGGCCATACTATGCCGATGCCGTTGCCGCTTCGGTTGTAGATGGATTTAGTTTTCAATGGTATCCGTCTGGGCTTGTCTCCGGAGGGACTTTAAAAGGAAATTATTTGCCCCATGTGGATAAGTACACAATTCCCTTCGACACAATTGCTGCTTTTCACAAAAAAGCTTTGATGGTTTATGAATTTGATGCGGCCGATATTTTTCAACCGGTCATGTACCCGGCCATGGCAAAAAGTTTCCGGGAAGCCGGATTTCAGTGGGCAACCCAGTTTGCTTACGACCCACTTGCCATTGCCCACGCCAATACGGAATATCAAACCCATTATTTAAACCTTGCCTATACGCCATCGAAAGCCATCAGCATGTTGATTGCTTCACGGGTTTTTCACAAAGTCCCTCGATTGAAAAATTATGGTGTGTATCCGGCCGACAGTGTCTTTGATTCATTCCGTGTGAGCTACAAAGAATCGCTCAGTGAAATGAATAGCGAACAAGAGTTTTATTATTCCAATTCTACCGGTACAAAGCCTGTCAATATCAGTATGCTGCAACACCTTGCCGGTGTGGGCAATTCAACGGTTGTAAAATACAATGGCAGTGGTGCCTATTTTTTAGATAAACTGGAAGAAGGTGTGTGGCGACTGGAAGTAATGCCCGATGCCATTCACATTCGCGACCCATTTGAACGGGCCTCGCCAAAAAAAGAAGTAACCCGCATTCAATGGCAGGCCAATCAGATGCAAATTATTTTGCCGGACCTCGGGGTTGATTTCAGTAGCAAGGCATTGAATGTTGGAAATTCGTTTTCATCCACGTCAAGGGCTGATGGTTTTCAGGTTTCGCCCGGCACTTATTTACTGATTGGTAAGGGTAAAAAATTCTCAGGCAAGAATGAAACCATTGGCGCGATTAAACTGAATGAGTTTGTGGCACCGCAACCATCTAAAGGCGATATGTATCTGCGGCACGAGCCACTTACTGAAGTATCGGCAGGTAAGTCATTTACCATCCAGGCAAAAATTGCCGGGCTTGACACGGGCAAAGCGATGCTTGAGATAAATCAGTTGTGGGGGCAAGTTGAAACTATCCCCATGATGAGGAAATCAGCATTTGAATTCATTGCCCAAATTCCTGCCGAATTAGTAACGCCTGGCGAGTTGCAATACCGCATTATTCTTAGAAAAGGAAATGACGTTTCCGTTTTCCCTGGCGATTTGAAAGGCGACCCTTTCGCGTGGGATACCTATCAAAATGAAACCTGGAAAATATTTGTGGCTGACGAAAAAAGCAGTCTCGAAATATTCAATCCCACCACCGATCGGACAGCCTGGACGTTTCCAGTTTGGCGAAAGGGTTTTCAAACCAGCTACATTACCGGGGAACAATCCGGTCAACTGATTT
>JAYVAI010000125.1:0-1844 GCA_043751075.1 Cyclobacteriaceae bacterium
AAGTTACCCGGCCTTTTACCTCACTTCATTTAGTGCCGTGGAAGTTTTAAAAGGAAAAGTCCGTGCCGGGGCAAAGAGCAAGGGCATCCGCAGTTTTCTGGTGGTGTTTCAGTTTGGCCTTTCTATTTTCTTAATCATTTTCACCGTAGTTGTTTTCCAACAGATACAATACATGAAAAATAAAAATTTGGGGATCGACAAGAACAATGTGCTGATTTTGCAAAACACAGCCCGGCTCGGCAACAACAAAGAAGCGTTTAGAAATGGACTTGTCAGCCAATCAGGCATAGCCAAGGTCAGTTATACCAACAATACTTTTCCGGGCGTAAACAATACCACCGTTTTTAAAACAGCGGGCTCGGAGCAAGACCATATCATGGGAGTTTATTATGCCGATTATGACCATCAGGATGTGTTGCGGTTTGAACTGAGTGACGGTCGCTATTTTTCAAAAGATTTTGCTACCGACTCGCTGGCGATTTTGTTGAATGAAGCAGCGGTAAAGGAATTTGGATTTGAAAACCCGGTGGGCGAGGAGCTTCTTTACAATGATAATGGCCCGACTTTCAAGAAATATAAAATCATTGGCGTAATCAAAGATTTCAATTTCGAATCCTTCAAAGATAAAGTAAGGCCCATGTCAATTTTGTTAAGTGAAAATTCAAACAACTTGCTAGTGCGCTACGAAGGAGACCCGGCCATCATCGTCCCCCAGGTAGAAAAGTTGTGGAAACATCATGCTGCCAGTGAGCCATTCGAATACACGTTTTTGGATGAAAATTTTGACCGCTTGTTCAGAGCAGAACAGCGTATGGGAAAATTGTTCAGTGTATTTTCGGGCCTGGCAATATTTATCGCCTGCTTAGGTTTATTTGCCCTGGCCGCATTTACCACTGAGCAACGCACCAAAGAAATAGGCGTGCGAAAATCGATGGGCGCGTCTGTATTTAACCTTTCCATTTTATTGTCCAAGGAGTTTACCAAATTAGTGGTAATAGCCTTTGTGCCAGCTGCTATTTTAGCCTGGTATGTTTCCGACACGTGGCTGAGCGGCTTTGCCCATCACATCAACTTGAGCCCGCAAGTATTTTTGCTAAGCGGAGCAGCAGCTATTGCAATCGCATGGCTCACGGTCAGCTTTCAATCCATAAAGGCGGCCTCGGCAAACCCAGTGGATTCATTGAGGTATGAGTAATTGATTTCAAAAACAGTTGACAATCATATCAATTGGCAAAGCACCTGACAATTAAATTCTGACTTCAAACTCAATCTCAAGTTCAAATACAAATTCAAACTTCTCCTATCTCATATCTCCTGACTTCAACTGCCAACTATAAGGTTAATTCCTTTAAATTTAGGCCAGCTTATTTTGGATTTGGATTGTTGATCCCGATCCCAAGTAAGTTCAACCTAAAATTATGAACATATGGATGCAACCATCAATGAAGTAAATTCCGCCCTTCAGGAATCGCAGATTGCCTTTCTTTCTTACAAAAATTTTTCCGGTAAGAAGAAAGCAGGATTTCTTCGCACTATTGCCGATGAGATTGAAGCCCTCGGCCAACCATTGGTAAGTACTGCCATGCAGGAAACAAACCTGGCCGAAGCACGCATTGTGAATGAACGGGGCCGCACCACAAGTCATTGCCGCATGTTTGCCAATTTGGTGGAAGATGGTTCGTGGGTGGACGCAAGGATTGACACTGCTATTCCCGATCGCGCACCAGCGCCCAAGGCCGACCTAAGAAAAATGTTGGTGCCCATTGGCACGGTGGTAGTTTTTGGCGCGGCCAATTTTCCGTTGGCATATTCTACTGCCGGTGGTGATACAATTTCTGCTTTGG
>JAYVAI010000126.1:0-4777 GCA_043751075.1 Cyclobacteriaceae bacterium
ACACCGTGCAAAAATCACGCAGGCGGAACTGCATTATGTGGGCAGCATCACCCTTGATGAAGCGTTGATGGAAGCGGCCAATCTTATAGAAGGAGAAAAAGTGCAAGTGGTGAACATCAACAATGGCGAGAGGCTGGAAACGTATGTCATTCGTGGTGAGCGAAACAGTGGCACGGTTTGCCTCAATGGCCCCGCAGCAAGGAAGGCAAGCGTGGGCGATATGGTGATCATCATTTCATACACCTCGATGGAATTTGAGGAAGCAAAAAAATTTAAGCCACACATCATTTTTCCAAACCCGGATAATAAGCTAAGTTGAGTTTTTTTTAAAACTCCTTTAATTTATCGGGCATAAATTCAAGCAATATTAAAAATTCAAGTTTGATCCGTACTTAATCTCAAATCTCAAATCTTAATTCTTAAATCTTAAATCTTAATTCTTAAATCTCCAATCTCCAATCTTAAATTAATTTACTTAGCCATTGAATAGCCGCGTAAAATCAGTTCTGCAATATCTGTTTCTTATCGTACTCACCATTTTGTTGCTGTGGCTTTCGCTGCGCGGCCTGCAAGTAGGCGAAGGCGAAAACAAAAGTGAGTTCCTGTGGCATGCGTGGCAGAAATCAAACAAAGTTTATTTGATGCTGATGGCTGTTGCCGTTATGGTCAGCCATGTGATACGTGCCGAGCGGTGGAGGATGTTGCTAAAACCCACCGGCAATCACGTATCCCTCAGTGGAAGTTTCCTTTCGTTGATGATTGGCTATTTGGTGAACTTGGCCGTGCCACGCGGGGGTGAAGTATCGCGGTGCTACAATCTTTACAAACTTGAAAAGACTCCGGTGGAAGTTTCGTTCGGCACGGTGGTAGTGGAGCGCATTGTAGATGTCATTTGCATGGTGGCTTTGATCGCGATTTCCTTTTTTGTGGAGTGGAAAAAAATAAAAGGATTCATCAACACGCTTGATATTCCTGCCTCTAAAGGATTTGGTATTTCGCCCTGGGCTATCGTTATTTTTATTGCCGTTATTGCCCTCGCCATTGGTTTGTTCTTATTGCGAAAAAATGAAAAATTTAAAAAAATACTCAAAGGTTTTAAAGAAGGCCTGTTGTCAATTTTCCAATTAAAAAATAAAGGCCTGTTTGTTTTTTATTCCATCGCAATTTGGGGCCTCTATTTTCTTATGACGTACTGGGTTCTCAAAGCTTTTAATGAAACGCAAGATCTTGATTTTGGTGCGGTGCTTACCCTGTTTGCCATTGGGTCAATTGCTATGGCGGTGCCGTTGCCGGGAGGTGCGGGTTCGTATCACACACTCGTGCCCATGGGCTTGGTGGCGTTATATAATTTGCCCAAAGCCGATGCCATCGCGTTTGTGTTTATATTCCACGGCTGGCAAACATTGATTTTCATTGTGAGTGGATTGTTATCTTTGATTATCAGTTATTGGATGATACGATGGAAGAAGCCGCACGAAAAATAAAAACACTTCAAGAAGCTACTGCACAAGTACAAGGTTGGCAGCATGCGGGCCATCGCGTGGTTTTCACCAATGGCTGTTTCGATATAATCCATTTGGGCCATGTCGATTATCTGGAAAAGGCCCGGATGCTTGGCGATAAATTGGTGATCGGATTAAATTCAGATGATTCCGTCAGCCGGTTCAAAGGACCCGAAAGGCCCCTGCAAGACCAAACATCCAGGGCGCGTATTTTGGCCTCCATGCAATTTGTTGATCTGGTTGTTTTCTTTAATGAAGACACTCCCTTAACTTTGATTTCGGAACTAAATCCCAATATACTCGTTAAGGGAAGTGACTATTCGGCAGAGGCAAATGACCATTCGGCAGAATATATTGTTGGCTCGGATGTTGTAAAAAAGAATGGCGGTGTCGTGAAAACCATTGAATTTGTGCCGGGTTACTCCACCACACGTATTGTTGAAAAAATAAAAAGAACTTAAAACAAAATAACTATGGGAGCATTAGCAATTGGTTTGTTTTTCATGGCGATTGGATGGTGGATTCAATCCCGATTGAAGAAAAAGTTTCGTGAGTATTCGAAGATACATCTCGCCAAAGATTTAACAGGCGCTGATATAGCCAGGCTCATGCTGGCCGATCACGGCATACGCGATGTGCAGGTTGTAAGTGTGCAGGGCGAGTTGAGTGACCACTACAATCCGGCAACCAAAACTGTGAACCTGAGCGAATCGGTTTATAATGGAAGAAATGCCGCGGCTACTGCGGTGGCATCTCACGAGTGTGGCCATGCCGTGCAACACGCCACAGCCTACAGCATGCTCGAATTAAGATCCAAGCTGGTGCCGATTCAAAACTTTAGTGCCACCGTTCTGAATTTTATTTTCATGGCAATGGTATTCGGTTCGTTTTTGTTCAGGGGCTTGTTGCCAATGGAAAACATGATACTCATATACATTGTTTGTTACGGTGTGTTTTCTTTGTTTGCTTTGGTAACGCTGCCGGTGGAGTTCGATGCCAGCAACCGTGCGCTTGCCTGGGTGAAAACAAGAAACATTGTAACCACGGGCGAATATGATATGGCACAAGATGCTTTGAAATGGGCGGCCATGACGTACGTGGTTGCTGCCATCGGTTCAATCGTTACGCTCATCTATTATGTGCTCAGCTATCTGGGCATGAGCGGAGACGATTAAATAAACAACGATATAGCTTAGTAAAACTTTCAAAATAACTTGTACACTTCTGGGTTAAAAAAAAATTTTGCGGCCTGGCGAGGCGTCACCGGGCTATCCGCTCCAAGTCCGGCCTCACACAAAATCCACGCGCTTCGGGCTTTCCGCTTCTATCCCTGGCCGAAGTACATCGTACATAAATTGTACAAGTTATTTTGACAATTTCGCTTATCTTTCTTTCAAGGATTGATAAATTTAGTGCCTGATCTTACGGTCAGGCATTTTTATTTGGGATGAAGGTGATTTAGAATCCTTGCCACTTTGCGCACACTGCGTGAATTCCTTTGCGGTCTTTGCGTTAAAAAATAGCCGCAGGGGCGAGGAGGTTTTAATCAGAAAGGATTAAAATCATCTTTGTCACAGACCTACTGCGTACTAGGTAGGTTAGGGTACACAAAAACATGGGAATTCCATTGTGTCTAAGTTTAAAGATGTAGTCTAAGCAATGACAGAAGTAGTATTTAGTAACATTGATAACGCAAATTAAAAACTACATGAACTTCCAACTCACCGAAGAACAATTGGCCGTGCAACAGGCCGCCCGCGATTTTGCCCAAACAGAACTTTTGCCCGGTGTGATTGACCGCGACACGGAACAAAAATTCCCTGCCGAGCAAATCAAAATGATGGGCGAGCTTGGCTTTATGGGAATGATGGTGGATCCCAAATACAATGGAGGAGGAATGGATACCGTTTCTTACGTACTTGCCATGGAAGAAATTTCTAAAGTAGATGCATCGACATCGGTGTGCATGTCGGTGAATAATTCATTAGTGTGCTGGGGGCTTGAGCGATTTGGAAATGAAGAGCAAAAGGAAAAATATTTGAAGCCCCTTGCCGCCCACGGCATCGGAGCATTCTGTTTGTCGGAGCCCGAAGCCGGCTCGGACGCCACGAGCCAGCGCACCACAGCCGAGGACAAAGGCGACCACTATCTGCTGAACGGAACAAAAAATTGGATCACCAATGGAAAGAGTGCCATTGTTTATTTGGTGATAGCACAAACCGATGCCTCGAAGCGGCACAAGGGCATCAATGCCTTGATTGTGGAACGCGGCATGAACGGATTTGTGATAGGCAAGAAGGAAGACAAAATGGGCATACGCGGAAGCGATACTCATTCGCTTATGTTCACCGATATGAAAGTGCCTAAGGAGAATAGAATTGGTGACGATGGTTTTGGTTTCACCTTTGCCATGTCCACATTAAATGGTGGCCGCATAGGCATTGCCGCGCAGGCGTTGGGCATTGCGACAGGCGCTTATGAGTTGGCGTTGAAATATTCCAAAGAGAGAAAGGCATTTGGAAAACATTTGTCCAACCACCAAGCCATTCAATTTAAGCTGGCCGACATGGCCACCAAGATAGATGCCGCGCGCATGTTGGTTTGGAAAGCAGCCTTTTTAAAAGACCAGAAAAAAGATTTTGTGAAAGCCGCAGCCATGGCAAAATTGTTTGCTTCTCAAATAGCGCAGGAAGTAACTACCGAAGCCGTGCAAATTCATGGAGGCTATGGCTATGTAAAAGAATTTCACGTGGAGCGCATGATGCGCGATGCCAAGATCACCCAAATCTATGAAGGCACTACCGAAATCCAGAAGATGGTTATATCAAGGGAGTTGTTGAGGTAGGTGATCATGACTAACAGAGTTTGGGTGTACGGCAGTTTTGTGTTTGGGACTAACCTACTTTGTCATTTTAGTTCCAATTAAAGAAAATGTCATCGCGGGCGAGGCCCTGAATGCCAGCTTCACAAAAATGGCTTTGGTGGAAAAGCAAACCGCACCCAGCACGCAGATAATAATGCCTCCGATAAAGTGAGCGCGCTTTGGTACTGGCAAGGAATTAGTCGGGGGCATTTCAAAAATACACAGTCATTTATCGCTGACCTTGACAATGAAAATCACTCATCATAAATTTCTAGGCAAACGGTTTTGTGTTTGGTACTAAAGTCCCTTGAAATTTTGCTGTCAATTGCCACGGGCCTGCCTACCGGACAGGCAGGCTTAAGCCCGTGGCAATTGATAACCTGCAGGAAGTGGGCTTCCTGCCCGATCGCTT
>JAYVAI010000127.1:0-1835 GCA_043751075.1 Cyclobacteriaceae bacterium
ATCAATATTTTCTTTTCGTTAATGATGCTCGCGTTGGACAAAAAGAAAGACATCTCCATACTCTCAGCCCTGGGCGCACACGAAAGTTTCATCCAAAAAATATTTCTGAACGAAGGTGCTTTGATTGCCTTTCTGGGGGCCGGCATTGGCCTGGCTTTGGGAGGCACCATTTGCTGGATGCAAGAGGCATTTGGCCTGGTGGGCATGGGCATGGAGAATGCCGTGGTAAGCAGCTACCCCGTAAAGATGAAGGTCACCGACTTTCTGTTGACTGCCTCGGTGATTGTAAGTGTAACCGCTATTGTATCGTTCTACCCGGCCCGCGTGGCCTCGCGCGTCCCGTTGGCGCAGCACCTTTAGCCTGCACTAAGCGAAAGCCCCTGCCCGCTGCGAAACTTTGCGGTCTTCGCGTTTAAACCGTTGGCCCTACTCCAAAAAACTAAAAATTAATACCGCAAATTTTCCTATTTTGCAATTCCGCTTTTTCTGTAAATGGCAAACCCGTTGGGTTTTGTGCTCCTTTTGGAACTTTCGAAAGTCGCGGCATCAGCAGTTTAAAAGATTATGGATCAATGAAAGTATCGTCAGTTCAGCCATTTCAAATCATCTACTCGCTCTACCAGCATGAGTTCCTCGGCTATATTTTCGAATCCTTCATTGTTCATTTAGATGAAAAAGGCAAGCTCACCTATCAGCATCAAAACATTTCGCACAAAAATGCCCGAGAGTTTTCGAAAGGATTGGACGACCGCGATTTTGAATTGATCGAGATGATGGACGGCATGAACCAGGATGCCGTGCTCAAACATTTCTCGAAAAAAATAATGAAGCCTGATGAGTTCTTCGGCAAGATTTTTAAAAAGGAAAAAGGTGATGAGGTTTTGCAAGAGCAAATTGAAACCTTTATGGAAAAGCGCAGGGCGGCCGTTCTTGAGAAATTAAAAGGCAAGCAACTTTTTGAAATGGGCAACGATGGCGAGCCTACCTGGCGAAAAGTAGAAGTGCTGGAAAAGCGGGCAAGCATTCAATTCCATTTTCTGCGCACCGAGGAAAGCACCACCTACTATCCTACCATAACCTACGAAGGCAAGCGCGTGGACATACCCAACCCTGCCGCCTATTTAATATGCAAACACCCGGCATGGATGGTGCTCAGTGGAAAATTATATGGCTTCGACAAGCACGTGGACGGAAAAAAACTTTCGCCTTTCTTAAACAAGAAGCAGGTGGTGATCCCAAAAAACTTAGAGGAGACATACTATAACAAATTCGTGGCACCTTTGATCGCCTCCTTTGACACCATTGAGGCCGAGGGTTTTGAAATAATAAAAAGTGAATACGATCCCCATCCGCTGTTGACCATTTCAGAGCTGGCGCCCGGCACCTCAAAATCTGACCCTGCCTTGTTTGGGCAAAAGGACAACGAAGGCCCCAGCGATGACGAGGCAGGCAAAATTGTTTTTGATCTTTCTTTCAAATATGGCAAACACCGCTTTCGCGGAGATGCTTTTGGCCCAGTGAGCGTTACGGTTGAAAAAAAAGAAAACGACTATGTGTTCCATCGCGTAAAGCGAAATGTGGAAAACGAAAAAAAATATGCGGCAACGTTGATCAAGCTCGGATTGCCCCTTCGTGGTTTTCGTGCTGCCGTAGAAAAAGCCCAGGCGTTTTCGTGGCTCAACGAAAACCGTGTCAACCTCCTCAACCTGGGCTTTGAAGTGAGCCAGCCCGAAAACTGCGACAAGAAATATTTTGTGGGCAAAGCGGTGATCGAATTGGAAGTAAAAGAAAACATAGACTGGTTTGATATACACGCCAAAATCAAATTTGGTGAA
>JAYVAI010000128.1:0-13081 GCA_043751075.1 Cyclobacteriaceae bacterium
CCATTCCACGGGTCGGCAGCTGCATGGGCAGCTTTGCCTTTGAACTCTACAATGAAGTCAACCATTGCCTGCGAGCTTTGCATGTTGGCCGCTATCTCCGTGTCGGGGTGCCAGTCGAGGCACACATCCAGGTCGCTGAACAAACCATCGCGGGCCATATAAATTTTCCCTCCTACAGATTCTTCTGCGGGTGTACCATAAAACCTTACTGTGCCTTTTAGTTTTCCTTGTTGTATCAATTCTTTCACCGCCACTGCCGCACCCAAACTGCCGGCACCAAATAAATTGTGGCCACAGCCGTGCCCGCCTGCCCCTGACAGCAACGCCTCTTTGGTGGGCTGCGCTTTTTGCGAAATGCCCGGAAGCGCATCGTACTCGCCCATGATGCCGATCACCGGTTTGCCCGATCCATACTCAGCCGTGAAGGCCGTGGGCATGCCAGCTACTCCACGTTTCACAACAAAGCCCTGCGCTTCGGCATAGTCGGCCAATACTTTAGCCGATTGGTGCTCCCTCAAAGCTGTTTCGGCAAACGCCCAAATCTGGTCGCTTAGTTTTATAAGTTCCACTTGGTGTTTTTCAACAGACTTGTTAATCGCATCTTTGTTTGGATTTGATTTGGGCTTCTGTGCCACGGCAAAAACGGCTGACAGACAGAACACAATGAGAAGAAGGGTTTTCATTTTTAGCTTTATTTTTGATTCCAAGATAGACGATTTCCAACCATTTGAGAAGTGGTTGTGTCTAACCGGACAAACGGCAAAAATTATGAAGCAAGTTTTGGTTTTTGTGTTTGGCTTTCTGATGATGGCCGGTTGTGATAAGGCAAGCATGAGCGGATGCTCCACTGAGGCTACCGTAATAGACTTAAAAGGTTTAGACGGTTGCGATTTTGCATTTGAACTTAACGATGGCACGCGGCTGTTGCCCGAACGCAGAACCTATATTCAAGCACCATCAAAGGAAGAAGACCCTATTTATCACTATCAATTTGTGGCCGGCACAAAGGTGCATATCAATTTTGAAGAATCGCTCGCGCTGGGTGCCTGCATGGCTGGCCCGATCATTTTTGTAACGTGCCTATCAGACTTATAAAATACTGACCCATGAAAAATTCATCCATTATTGTCCTGTCCTTTCTTCTGATCGCCTGCAATCAGGATGAAATAATTTTTGATACCAAAGCATGCAGTGTAAATGCAACCGTGCGCGACCTTACGGGATTGGATGGTTGCGGTTTCGTTTTTGAATTGAATGATGGCACGCGGCTCGAACCCATTCGCTTATTCTATTGCGGCAACCCCCCACTGCCCAGGGAGGTGACCGAAGACCCCTTGTTCGATTTTCAATTTGTTGATGGGAAAAAAGTGCGCATCGGCTACGAAGATGTGACCCCACAATATGCCAGTATATGTATGGTGGGAGAAATGGTGAAGATCACTTGCGTGGAAGAAATTGATTCACATGAAGAATAAAATCTGGTCACTTTTCCTTTTTACCGTTATCCTTCTCTCTTGTGATGAAAGGTATGAATATGATCATACCATTTCAGAAGGGGAATTTTTTGTTGCCAGAGTGGGAAATCTTTATCACACCAAATCAAACTCTTTTATAATTACTCAGGTCGAGGACAGTAGATGTCCAATTAATGCAACTTGCATTGTTGCGGGAAACGTAACTGTTCATTTTTCTGTTTTCAACCCCACTCAAATTGATACCACTCTAAATTTATACAGTCGCTTTGGCAACCCAATATTTTTTATTGATCCTCTTTATTATGAACTGCATTCTGTTACTCCGACACGATCCTCACACAAAAAAGTTAAACAGAGTGATTATAGGATTGAAATGAAAGTGTATCGAGAATCCATGTAAAAAAATTTTGTGGTGACTCGTTGTTCAAAACCCAAAGCAGCAACGACACTAGTGTTGTGTTAAATGTAAAATGGCGGTTTATATTTAGAGCAAGAGCATGTTTAGAGTATGAAACTAGTCTGCGGCAGGGCCGCTAAACATTCCTGCCTACCGGTAGCCTACCGGCCCAGGCAGGCGTGTCGAATTCGTTTAGCAGCAAGAAAAATAGCAAATAGATTTAGACAGGCTAAACCTGACATGGTTTTTAGAGGTGTGCCCTGAAAATAGAATTAGTTGAAACTACCTCCTATTCTAAAGCGAAGCATTTTTTGTTTTTTTGATAAAAAGAATATGGATACTCAATCGATCACAATAGAATTTCCCGCTGATATTCTTCTCGCATTGAACGAGACAGAAACAGAACTAAAGCAGAGGATCAAGACTTCCCTTGCTATGCGATTGTACAAATTGGAAAAACTTACCATTGGAAAAGCCGCCCAACTGGCAGGGCTTCCACGATTTGAATTTGAAACTCTCTTGTCTGAGAATGAAATACCCATTTCAAACCTTACAATAAGTGATGTGATGGGAGATAGCAAAAAGTAAAATAGAATGAATTGTAATCGCAGATTCAGGACCATTGTTTTCCTTGGCGTTAATAGATAGCCTTGATATCCTCAGTGCACTGTTTAATGAGGTCATCATCTTAACATACCGATTGGCCTCCAAATATTTTCTTGCATGTAGGCATAGCTGACTGTTAGGCACTAAGTCGCAAAGAAAACACGAACTGCGTAACATCAGTTCATAAGAACCGGATCAATACCCCTTCCTGATCCCCTTCTCCATCGCGGGCACACCATCTTTCATCCACGGTGGTTGCGGTGCATCTTTCAGGTAGTAATCAAAAAACTGCATCATGCGTATGGCGAAGTCGGTGCGGTCCTGCCTTTGCGTGAGGCCGTGGCCCTGGCCGTTGTAGTTCAACATCCATACGGGTTTGTTTAACCTGCGCATGGCCATGTACATTTCAATGCCCTGATACCACGGCACGGCACCATCCCCATCGTTGTGCATCATCAGCAATGGTGTTTGCACTTTATCGGCAAAAAATATCGGAGAGTTTTCGATGTAGAGCATCGGTTTTTCCCACAGGCTGCCACCGAGGCGTGTTTGCGATTTTTCGTATTGAAACATGCGGCTCAATCCGGTTTCCCAACGCACACCGCCATAAGCACTGATCATGTTCACTACGGGTGCACCCGCTTCGGCAGCGGCAAAAAGGTTTGTGCGTGTAATGATGTACGCAGCCTGATAGCCTCCCCAACTGTGGCCCTGTATGCCGATATTTTTTTCATCCACAAATCCTTTGCTGATCAACGAAGTGACGCCCGGCATCACGCAGTTGAGCGCGCTCTCCCCGGGGAAACCGATCTTATAAACAATGTCGGGCACAAACACAAGGTAGCCGTTGCTGGCATACAACGAATAATTGATGAACGAACGGATGGGCGCGGGCGCATAATGCTGGTGGATATCATCGGAGTACTTTTCGTAGAAGTAAACGATCATCGGATATTTCTTTTTCGGATCGAAGTTTTCGGGTTTGTACAATAATCCGGAGAGGGGAATATTGTCGATCGAAGTCCAGGTCACTGTCTCCACACTACCCCAATGATAATTTTTCATCTGCGGGTTGGCATCGGTAATTTTTTTCGGTGCAACAAAATTCATGTCAGTAGCCCACACATCGGGAAACTCAAGAAAATTTTCGCGCGTGAACAGCAGTTGATTGGCAAGTTTGGATTTCACCGTTCCGCCAAAGCGGTAGTTGTCCATGAGCCGTTTGGTGAGCTTGCCGTCTTTTAATGAGAGCGTATAGTAGCCCGATGCTTTTGTGGTTTCATTAAAAGCAGAAAGCAATAATTCTTTCGATGGGTCGATGAAGCGTTCTTCTGCATCCAGTTTCACGTAGCGGAACCTGATTTTTTCCTGTCGGCCTGTTTGGGTGAGGTTTGCCGGGGCTTTGATGTTGGTGGGATCGAACGCCCAAAGATCGTAGCGGTCGTAGGCAATAAAGAGTTGGTCATCGACAGTCCAACCTGCGGCACCGTATGCACTTGGATAATCGGGATGATCATCTTCTTCATCGGCAAATTTTACTTTTGCATTTTGTGTGAGATTGAACGTCTTATCACTGGCAACGGAATAAGCAAACCATGCGGTGTCGGCCTGGCTGAACCAATAAACAAAGTTTGCTTTCGGTGATAGGCTGGCATTTCCTTTCACACCAACAGCAATTTGTTTTTTGGAATGCGCCTTTGAGTCGAGCACATAAAAGTCATTGGTGCCACCACCTTCCCAGGTTATTTGTTTGCGATAGGGCACGTTGCTTTCGCCCAGGAACACCGATGCGTTTCCTTCGCTGCCCAACTCGATGGATGGAATGGACGCATCGCCCAACTGCATAACCGAACTGGTAGCCAGATCGAGCGCGGCTAAGTAAGAGCGTTTCTTTTCTGTTTCGAGTTGTTTGTTTTGTTGTGGATAGATGTAACCATCTTCGCTATGCCACACTTCTACATTCACAATTTCTTCGGTGAGCAACGTGGTGTCTTGTGTTGTTGGCTGCGGTGCCGATCCAAAAAAGAGTTTGCTTCCATCCTTTGAGAACAATGGTGTGTAATGTTCGCTCAATGTCCAGTTGGGTGCAAGGGTACGCGAGTTTTCGACATCGATAAATTGTGCTGTGCCGCCATTCGTCCAATGGAAAAGTTGATAGTGGCGCAATGGTGCTTTGGTGGTGTCGGCATCCAACAGAAAAGCTGCGTGGGTGCCGTCTTCACTGATGGATAGGCCCTTGTATTTATATTTTGATTTTCCCTGGTGGATTGGTTTCAGGTCATTTTTCAAAAGATCGTACCAGTACATCCCTGCCGCGAGCGTGGAGTCGTTTCCGGTGGTGCTGAACAAAAGGCCCTGGCCATATTTGGCCAATGCGTAATCCTTTACATATCCAAAGGAAACCTCTTTTCCATCGGCAAGTTTTTTCAGTATGAGTGTGTATCCGTTGTCGTCTGAGTTTGTTTTTTTCTTTTTGGAGGGAGTGTTTTTTTTCTCGTCTGTTTTGGGAGTGGGCGGCTTCGCTTCTTTTTTTGCTTCCAATTGATAGGCCAGTATGCCACCTGTTTTTTCCGGTGTCTTGAAAGATTTTACATCGGCAATCTTTTCTGTTTTGCGTGTGGCGAATGAGTAGATGCCGAGCGAATCTTTAGGCAGGTCTTCTTTTTTCTTTTTCTGCCTGCGCAAGTCTTTCACTAATTTTTGTTGTGGCTTGATCTTGAAAATAGCAAATCGGCTATCGAATGTGATAGCAATGTCGGCAGCGCGCTTTACGGAATCCTGTATTGTTGATTTCAAATTATAAAAAATCACTTTGCCGTCTCCGTCCTGCGGGTTTACAGTGAAGGCCGCGAAGTTTCCATCGGGTGTAAGTGCTTTGTAAGGGATTTCTTTCCAGCCATCATACACCGAATGACCAAGTGGTTTTTTGGCAATGCCAGGGATAACCGTTTGTTTTTTTTGCGACACGCATACGTGTGTGCCGATGAGAAGGACCAAAAGTAATATCTGTGATTTCATAGGTTGAAGATTTTTGAAAGATAACAAATGGAAAGAGATTTCATGTTGACGAAAAGGATGATCGGAATACCTCAATCGTTGCACAAATCCCACCTCGACAATGATTGTATGATTGGGATCAATTCCGTTTTCAAAACATTCCCGTATCCCCTCTACGGAATGGGGCTCAAAGGCTGTTATGATTTTTTGCTGAGAATCCATGGCAAGAAAAATTACTCCCACGATGGTGTGCTTCGTGAATACACGAAACAATGCGAGGGCACAACTCTTTATAGTTTATAAATCTATATCTCTCAGGATAATTTATTCTTTTAATACTATCAATCCTTTCATCTAATCCCAAAGATGGGAGGCCTATGCCAATTCTATTTTTGTCCACCTGATTTTGGTCTTCAATCATATTGGCATACCTGGAGTTTTCGGACTCATAAGTTCCACGTATCTGCGGTTGTTTGTTATATAAGTAGGGTCTGTTGAAAAAGTATTCATGACTGCAAAATCCTTGTTTTTAGCTCGGAAGGAAATTTTTTTAGTGGGCTGAATAAATTTTGGTTACAAAGAATATTGAGTTCGAAATTGCCCCGCATTTCATTCGGGGCTATTCATGTTGAATCCCTATCGGGATTGTGAATGTTATCAATCCCGAATGGGATTGAATTTGAATAACCCCGTGTGCAACGCGGGGCAATAACAGCTCCCTGAACAAGGCAACCCCGAATGGGCCCGCCTGCCAGAACGGGCAGGGTTGAATTAGTTTCGGTATGAGTTAGACTTATTCAGCAGACCCTAAGTATAAGTATCTCGACAGGGCAGCCTCCAAATAAAAATGGCACGCAAAGGCGCAAAGACTCAAAGAGTTTGGGTGTAAAGAATTTAATTGAAACCTAAAAACCATTGCGCCTTTGCGCCTGCCTTGCCGGTAGGCAGGTGAACCAATACTTGAGTTATATAGAAGTTCCAAGGTGACTTTATGGCTCTATAAAAACACCGCAATAAAAATTAAAACCCAAGCGTTGCCTCCACCGGATAATGATCGGACCAGGTATGTTCATAATGTGTGTAGTTCAATACGCTGAACCGTGCATCCACAAAAATATGGTCAATGCGAAAGGGTATTGGCCCCAAGGCAAATGAATGTTGAAAAAATGTTCCGGAGTATTCGAATGTGTTTTTTAAAATGGAGTTGAGTTTCTGATAAACATAGCTGTGGGAGGTCTCGTTAAAATCACCGGCCATTATAACCGGGTATGGGCTTTGTTCAATAAACCGTATCAGGAGCCCCGCATGATAGCTTCGGCCGATGAGGGCATTGCGCATGGCTTTTAATTTTCCCCACCTGCGATAGTCTTGAAAGATATACGACATTAAGTGAGCATTTATTACCCGTATGGTGTCGCTGTTAACAGCTATATCGGCCCACACACAGCGGTTAAATGAATTGTGAGCAAACTCAATGCTTCCCTTGTCCACCATGGGAAAGCGCGATAATATCATCACCCCAAGTTGTGAACCATCATGATTTATCCTTCCTGAAAAGTAACTCTGATAGACCTGCAATAAAGACTGTGTCTTAGCCGGATCGGTAGCTTCCTGTATGCAAATGATATCCGCGCCAAGCGTATCTAACCAATGAGTGATTTCGGCTTGACTGTTACGGTTTTTTTTCGGCTTGGCCTTATCTATGAATCCCCGCACGTTGTAAGAAATTATCCGGATTGTTTTTTTGCTGGTTGGTGCTTGTTCGCTGCGCATGCCAAAAGAATCCGAGATCAACGGCCAGAAAAAAACCACAATCAAAATTGGCAGCATGCTCCACCATGATTTATTCAGAACAAAATAAAAAAAAGAAAAGAGAATGGCCCCAATAAATAGCGGGATGGTTAAACTAACAAAACCAGCAATGTAAAATTTGTCGGGGGCAATATGAGTTGAAAGCAAAGCCGGGATAGAAAGGAAGCACACGATAATGACGACCCTTTTCAGATACTTTTCAGCAAATGTCAAAATCCTTCTTATAAAAGAAGCCCACGGTGAAGGAAGAAATCCGAAAAGGGAGGAGAATATTTTTTTCAAAAAACAGAAAGGACTTAACCCTATTTGAAATAAATCCAGGCATCGGCAAATTTTGGGTTTTGCCTTACTTTATTCAATTCAACCATAGCCTCTTCTTTGGTTGGAGAACTGAAAGTATGGACAAAATGTAAGCCTCTTAGCTCCTCGAAGAAAATAGATGGTTGCATTCCCTTGTTTTTTATGATGGCGATTTTGCGCCTTGCATTTCTTTCATGTTTGAAAACACCCAACACCACATAATAGGCAGAGCCAGGGTCAGCAGTTATTTTCTCGGGAGTGTTCTCTGGTTTTATCTCCCCTTTTATGGGAGGATTATTTTCAGGAGCAGTGATTTTCTCTTCCTCTTTCTTTTGCTCAACTATTGGGGCAACAATTACTGATTCATGGTGAGCGGTATCCTTTTTTATTGACGCTGCCCTTTCTGCAGCAATGCGCTCTTTCTCTTTAAGCTCTTTTTCCATTGCCAAAGCCTCGGCATGTTCCTTATCTTTTTCGTGCTTGGCCGCCAATGCCGCATCGTGCTTTTCTTTGGCCACTATTTCCTCCTCGCGGTTGCGCTTGCCCACCCGCGCCCCCATATAAATTTCGTGCGAGCCATTGGCAACTTGTGCAATGTCACCGGTTGGGTGTTCGTAGGCATAGCCCAAACGCAATTTGCCTTTAATGTTTACTCCAATCATGCCGGTCAGTCCATACTCGGTGCGGTAGGATGCCCCCACCCAAAACAAACTTTTGAAGGTGGCCACCACGGCACCTTCCCATTGATCCTGATTTGTGTCCAGAGCCCTGTAAATGGCGAGGGGCATGATCGAAACATCTTTCATCCGGAATGTATAGCTGGCAGAGCCAAACTTACTTTTAAACTCATCGAATTTTATGGCGTTAAAACTTTCCGCGGTATTTGGGTGGGATTGAAATATTTTTGGGAGCGCAAACCCGATCGCAAAATTTTTGCGCTGATAGTTTATTCCAAACTGACCGTTGAGAAATCCATTGTTTTGAACAATGTTTTGTAGTGCTGGGTCGGTTGTGTTTTCAAGGGCGGCAAAATTGAAATTATTGAAACCCATGCCTGCAGAGAGTCCGAAATTAACATGGTGCTCATGGCCCAGCCGCACCCGGTAACCAAAAGTTGCCAGTGCGGAATTGGTTGATAGCAAAATTGCCTTTTCGTTATAAGCAGTGAACCCCAACGACACATTGCGGCCAAAAGGGGCCTGAACATTTAGTGCGGCTGTGCTCGGTGAATTCTCAATGCCCATCCATTGTTTTCTGTAAAATAAATTTGCCTCGGCATATCCATGGTTGGCAATAAAGGAAGGATTGAACTGAAATGGGTTGGCGTAAAAATGACTGAACACAGGGGAGTTCTGCGCCTGTAAAGTTTGGGTTCCAAAAAGGCCGAGAATGAATATCACATTCAACAGTTTCCCCATAACGAATAGATTTTTTTTTAGCGGATCAATCTGAAAGCACCAGAATAGCTGGCTGTTTCACATTTGCAAACGTAATAATAATCACCCTCATTTACACGCGTCCCGTTTATGGTACCATTCCAATCGTTTTGATAGTTGGGTGATTCAAATATCTTGTTGCCAAGCCTGTTGAAAATGGTTAAGGGGCAATCTTTTATCAATGATATGTTTCTAATGGTCCAGAATTCATTGATGGTATCCCCATTGGGCGAGAAAAAAATTGATGCTCCGGTCGGGTTGTTCTTGTCCTCTTTTACCTTAACGGTTACCTCATCCGTGGCCGAGCCACCCGAGTTATCAGTCACCGTCAGTGAAAACACATACACACCTTCCACCAAATCGGAGAGAATTATGGTTGGCAATAAATCAACATTGATTGAGGCTGTTGCTGGTCCAGAAGTTTGTACCCAATCATAGGTGGTAATAAAACCATCAGAATCTGTACCGTCTCCCTTTATGGCAAATGAATTTATAGGTAGAACTATGGTTGTATCATTTCCTGCAAAGGCCAAAGGTGGTGTGTTGGAGGCGAATACAGTTAAATTGGTTTCGGCAAAGGCGTTGGCACTTTCATTGTCGGTGGCGGTAAGCCGGAATTTGTAAGCCCCGGCACTTAGATTGCCTACCTGAAGTGTTGATGAATTTATTCCCAATAAAGTAGCCGTGGTGGGCCCCGCCATCTGAGTCCATTCAATGTCGGCAATGGTGCCATCCGTGTCGCTGGCCGTTCCATTGATTGAGCCAGAAGAAGTTGGCAATATCAGTGAAACAGTGGGAGGGGCAGTCACCACAGGCGGTTTGTTTACACCACTAGTTACGGTTATCATAATTTCATCCGAGGCCAAAGCCCCCACATTGTCGGTTACATCAACTCTGAACACATAAATTCCTTCAACCAGATTTGTCAAATCCAGATCGGCAGTGTTAGCACCGCTTAAGGTGGCGGCTGGCCCGCTCTTTTTAGTCCACAAGTAGGTGGCGATAGTTCCGTCTTTATCTGACGCGTTTGCAAATAGGCCGAGGGCAGCTATTGGAAGCCGTTCAAATAAATCAGGGCCTACCGTTACGGTCGGATTGTCATTTACACCACCATCAATAACGGAGACGGTTACATCATCGAGGATTGAAGTTAAGCCTTTGTCGTCCGTTACCGAAAGAAGGAATTGATAACTTCCGGCCACTAAGCCTGACAACGATAATTTGGAAGTATTTTGCCCAGAGAGAGTGCCTGCAGCCGGGCCTGTTTTTTTTGTCCAAAGGTAGGAGGCAACGTTGCCGTCAGGATCCGAGCCCGACCCCTGAACGTCCACACTGTTTTGGGGCAAGTTGATAAAAATATCGGAGCCTGCATCGGCAATGGGCGGCAGGTTTGTTGAGGCGTCAACCACCGTAACTTTCACTATGTCTGTTCCGATGGCTGCATTATTGTCTTCTACCAACAGTTGATATTCATAAATGCCAAGCGCAAGTCCGCTTACTATAAGTGAAGGTGTGGTTGCGTTTTCAAGAATTGATGGCACACCCGATTTTTGTGTCCACGTATATTTTACGACCGTGCCACCATCAGGATCAGAACCATATCCTGCAACCGAAACGGTTGAGTTTGGAAGCACAATGGTTTTGTCGGCCCCGGCATTGGCTATTGGTGCCTGATTGACACCGACAGCAAAAACAGTAATAGACACTTCGTCAAAAGCTGTATCTCCAGAGTTATCAGCAACGGTTAGCCGCATCACATACTGTCCCTCCAACAGATTGGACAAAGTTACAGTAGGTGTGTTTTGGTTGGCCAACGTAACGGCCGGCCCGCTTGTTTTTGTCCAGGCGTGTGATGAGATGGTTCCATCGGCATCGCTGCCAAGGCCATT
Source organism: Cyclobacteriaceae bacterium (assembly GCA_043751075.1). Classification (GTDB taxonomy): domain Bacteria; phylum Bacteroidota; class Bacteroidia; order Cytophagales; family Cyclobacteriaceae; genus ELB16-189. Next base: position 10,913 of record JAYVAI010000128.1, read on the forward strand.
TAAATTTGTTGTATTGGATGGCAGGAACAAAACCTTGTCGGCACCGGCATCGGCCACCGGAAGTTCATTGGCAATCAATGGAAGCACAGTGATAGTGACTTCATCAAAACTGGAAGCCCCTGTATTATCCGTTACCGTAATCCTGAAAACATAAATCCCATCTAGCAGATTGGTCAATGTAACAGTAGGCAATGTTGCTCCGCTTAGTGTTGCGGCAGGGCCCGATTGCTTTGTCCAGGTGTGTGAGGCAATGGATCCGTCAGGGTCGCTGGCTATGGCCGTTGCGTTATGGGTGTTGACGGGAAGGTTAATGGTAACATCGCTGCCCGCAGATACCGCTGGGCTCTGGTTGATGGTTGCCGGAAGCACCGTCACCTGCACATTGTCAGAGGCAGAAGCCCCAATGTTGTCCGTAATGGCAAACTTAAAAACGTATGTTCCCTGAACAAGACTTTGTATTGAAAGCACAGCGGTATTTTGGTTTGCCATCGTAACGGAAGGGCCGCTTACTTTAGTCCAGAGGTAAGTACTGATTGTGCCATCTGCATCGGTGCCTATTCCGGTAATGTTAGCGCTATTGTTGGGAAGGGTCAGGTTGATGTCTTGTCCTGCATTGGCAATCGGCAATTGGTTTAAGGACGCAGCGTTTATGGTAACTTTCACATCGTCTATACCTGTTCCTCCCAAATTGTCGGTTAAAGTCAAGCGGAAAGTATAAACACCCTCCACCATCGCACTGGCTGATAGCGTTTTTGTGTTTGCGTTGGCAAGTGTTACTGCCGGTCCTGTCACTTTTATCCATGCATAACTGGCAACAGTTCCATCGGCATCGGTGCCGGCACCTACCAAGCTCAGCGAGTTGGTTGGCAATGTCAACACAACGTCAGCTCCGGCATTGGCCACGGGGTTTACATTAGTGGGTGTTTGCACGTTGACGGTTACATCCGAGGAAGCTGAAGCAGCATTGTTGTCAGTTACGGTTATCCTAAAAATATAATTTCCTGCCACCAGGCCACTAACAGAAAGCACGTTGGTGGTTGTCCCCGTCAATGTTGGTGCCGAGGGTCCTGAAATAGTTGTCCATAGGTAACTTGAAATAGTGCCATCAGGATCGGAGGCAACCGCTGAAATGGTGGTGCTGGAAGTTGGCAACACGATGGTTTGATTACTGCCTGCGCTTACTATCGGGTTTTGGTTTGAGGCCGTAACTGTTACTATTACTTCATTGCTTGCAGTAGCGCCAATGTTATCCGTCACCGTAAGCCGGAATGTATAAGTGCCCGCTACCAAATTGGTAAGGGCAAGGGTTGCCGTGGTTGTTCCTCCTAACGTTGCAGCCGGGCCTATAATTTTTTCCCACAGGTAAGAGGCAATATTTCCATCGGGGTCGCTGGCCACACCGGTACGCGATGTACTGTTTGTGGGCAAAGTCAGTGTTACGTCCGCTCCTGCATTGACTAAAGGCGATTGATTGACGCTGGCAGGAATTACAATTACAGAAACCTGGCTGGTGCCGATGGCTCCTTGATTATCAGTAACAGTCAGCCTAAATGTGTATGTGCCTGCAATCAAATTGCTAAGCGTAAGGATTGCCTGATTGGTGCCCGTGAAAGTTCCGGTAGGGCCACTTAATTTTTCCCACAGATAGGTTGCAATTGAGCCATCGGCATCGGTGCCTATGCCAGTCAATGTCGTGCTATTGGCAGGGAGGGTAAGGTTTATTTGTGAACCAGCGTTAGCAACTGGCGCAAGGTTGGCAGCCTGCACAGTAAGCACCATTTCATCCGATCCAATCGCACCGCTATTGTCAGTTACAGTGAGTCGAAAGGTATAAGTGCCTTGTACAAGGGCGGTGAGGGAAAGTATATTGGTGCCTGCATTTGTAAGGGTAGCAGCCGGGCCTGTTTGTTTTGTCCATAGATATGTTGAAACACTTCCATCACTATCCGACCCTGAGCCTGTGAGGGTGGTTGAATTGGCCGGAAGCTGAATGGACTTGTCAACACCTGCGCTGGCAACGGGTGCCTGGTTGGCGGCCGAAACAAGAACGCTAACTTCATCAAATCCGGTTGCCCCTTTGTCATCAGTTACCGTCAATCGAAAAACATACGTTCCTTGAGCAAGTCCGGTAAGTTGAAGAGTTGACGTGCTGGCGTTTGTAAGTGTTGC